>CAYVJA010000023.1:0-254 GCA_964451605.1 uncultured Bacteroidales bacterium
AGATCGGGACACTCCCATACGCCGCCGTGTGCACCGATGTTTTCGCCAAATTCACTTTCGAATTTCCACTCTTTCAGGTTGGCGGAGGAGTAGAGATGTACCCTGTGTTGCGCAGCCAAGATCATGATCCACCTCTTGGTGGGGCGGTGCCAAAATACTTTGGGATCTCTAAAATCGGGAATTCCCGGATTTCTCAGAACCGGGTTGCCTGCAAACTTGGTCCAGGTACGGCCTTTGTCCAGGCTGAAGGCAAG
>CAYVJA010000023.1:268-30574 GCA_964451605.1 uncultured Bacteroidales bacterium
TTCTGCACGCAGTACCGGATTATGGCCCGTGTAGAGCGCCACCATGGGAGGGTTGCGAGTAGAACCCAAACCGGAGAGATTCTTTGAGTCGATGACAGCACTCCCCGAAAAGATATACTCGGTGGGTTCGGGGTAGAGGGCTATGGGCAGATGTTCCCAACGGACCAGATTGCGACTGACGGCATGCCCCCAGTGCATAGGGCCCCAAACCGAAGCATGGGGATTGTGTTGATAGAAAAGGTGATATTCCCCTTTGTAAAAGAGCATTCCGTTGGGATCGTTCATCCAGTGCGCAGGCGGGGTAAAGTGGAATCGCGGGCGATAAAGAGAAGGGGCAGCTGCAAAGAGAGCCGGGCCGGCGAAGAGGAGATATAGGGCGGTTAGGCGTGAGAGCCCCTGAACGAGGGCTGGAAAGGATAATCGGCTCATAGGATGTAGAGGGGGTTAGGATTTTGGAGGATAGAACTATCCAAAGTTAGCAGACAATCTAACAGAATAGCGGCATAAAGGCAATAATAGGTAGTAGTTTGCATAATCGCCTGAAAAAGAGCTGATTTTTCGATAGTTTTTTCGTGTTTTTTGTTGCATGACGTGAGAATTCTTTAAACCTTTGTCCGTGATTATGGAGGTAATCAGATGGGTAAAAGTGCCTTTATTTCGAGCAAAGATGAGGTGGTTTCTCCAGGGTTTTTTCTTTTCTTGTTTTTCTGCCTCTTTTTCTGCTGTCGCAGCAATAATGAGTCTGCATCCGAAACGGTTGCGCCCCCGGACTCTTTTGCTACTTCATCTTCTGCGGATGAAGCCCTTGGTATTATGCCCGTTTCCGATTCCCTTTCGTATCCTCGTACCTCGCTGATAGAGAAGATGTGGAAGGCGCAACAGCATGTTGAGAATGCAAATTCGGCGTCGGGTTCTTATCGCCTTCCTGAGCTGTTTCCTGTGATTCAGGCCGGATCGGAGCTCTCTTTTGGCCAGGTGGAGGTTAACCAACAGAAGGTACAACAGTTGCGTGTGGCCAATATCGGCAACGACGATCTGAAGATTGCCTGGGTGGATCTGCCTTATGGCTTCTCTACAAAGTTGTCGTCGACAATCACGCTTCCCTGCAAAGCCTCTATGTATATTCCTATTCAGTTTACTCCGATGGTTCCAAAACGCTATCACGGGGTGATGTATATACGAAGCAATGCCAACAATGGCACGATCAGGGTTACGTGTGAGGGTATGGGTGTTGCCGCAAAGGAGAAGATCTCCGGCCTGGCCGGGAGTATCGCAAATATCGGCAATCCGGCGCACAAGGGAGATTCGTTACCGGTGGTGGTCCCGTCAAACCTGCCATTTGAGGCTCCGCTGATTTCTATGAACCAATCGTATGCCGTGTCGGCCAATATTGCCGATTATTCTGCAGCACCTCCCATCGGGCATCACAGCCTCTATGGCGGATATGTTCGGGGTTTCTGGTTAGCGGTCAGGATACCTCCGTCGGTGCTTCGTGCCCGGATCCGTATTGTCGGGGCAGAGAGCCATTTCGATCCGGTAATCGGGGTAAAGAGCACCCCTTCAGGTCCCTATCTTTCGCTTTGGGGAGCATTTAACAGCTACTGCGACGATTTGGGTCGTGGCGGCGACGAGAGTTGTGTGGTAGAGGGGTCGGGCCTTCTCTACATCAGGATATACCATTGCGATGATTCCGAGAGCTCACAAGCCCTCTTTGCAATCCGGGTTGAACCCGCGGGGGTGTAATTCTGCTTGGCTTATTATTTGCGCAGCCTGAGCGCGTTGCTGATAACCGACACGGAACTGAAACTCATGGCTAGTGCGGCAATCATGGGCGAAAGCAGGAGTCCTGTAAGTGGATAGAGTACCCCTGCAGCAATGGGGATGCCGAGGGTGTTGTAAGCGAGGGCAAACCATAGATTTTCCCGGATGTTTCGCATCACTTTTTTGCTCAATTGATAGGCATTCGCTATGCCTTGCAGATGCCCCTTAACCAGTGTAAGAGAGGCACTTTCGATGGCTACATCGGTGCCATTTCCCATTGCAATGCCTACATCGGCCTGTGCCAATGCCGGAGCATCGTTGATGCCATCGCCCGCCATAGCCACCCTTTTCCCGGATGCTTGCCAGGCTTGAATGGCCTCCAACTTTTCGGCAGGAAGCAATTGGGCTTTGTAGCCGTCTAAATGCAGCGTTTCGCTCACCCACTTTGCGGTGAGGGCATTGTCGCCTGTGAGCATGATTACCTGTAATCCAAGCTGCTGAAGTTGTCGGACAGCATCTGCAGCCGACGCCTTTATAGGGTCGGCTATTACAATGTACCCCGATAGGGTGTGCCCTTCGGCCAGGTAAGAGACTGTTTTCCCCTGATTCTGCTCGGCTTCTACCTGCTGCTCCACCTCAGAAGGAATCGGAATTTGCAACTGTGCCATCAGGGCACCGTTTCCAAAGGCCAGTTCTGTCTCTGCTACCCGCCCGGTTACCCCTTTGCCGGGAATGGCTTCGAAGAGCGATACGGGCAGTAGTGAAATGCCGTTATCCTGTGCCCAAAGCTGCGTGGCTCGAGCCAAAGGGTGCTCGCTGCTACTGTTGAGTGAGGCCAGGTTTTGCATAGAGGTTTCAGCGCTCACTGTTTTCCGGAGCGATACAAATTGTTCGACAGTGGGTTTGCCTTCGGTTAGGGTACCGGTTTTATCTACTACAACCATCTCTATCCGGCTCATCTTTTCGAGCGCTTCGGCCGACTTCACCAAAATGCCCATGCGGGCGCCCTTTCCCACGCCCACCATAACCGACATCGGCGTAGCCAATCCGAGGGCGCAGGGGCAGGCAATAATGAGTACTGCTATTGCATTGATAAAGGCATAGACAAAGGGAGGATCGGGTCCAAACAGACTCCAAGCCACAAAGGTGAGGAGCGCAATCAAAACGACAATAGGTACAAACCATTTGGCAATTTTGTCGGCCAGCTTCTGCACGGGTGCCTTTGAACGGCCCGCAGTGTGCACCATTTCGATAATGCGTGCCAGCAGTGTTTCGGATCCAACCCGTTCGGCCACCATCACAAAGCTTTGATTCCCATTCAGGGTGCCTGCGGTAACCTGAGCTCCCTTCTCTTTATGCACGGGGATGGGTTCGCCGGTAATCATCGATTCATCGATAAGCGACTCTCCCTCTGTGATCCGTCCGTCGACTGCAATTTTTTCGCCCGGTTTTACGCGCAACAGATTGCCCTTTTCGATGGTTTCGATGGGTACAATACGCTCTTGGCCGTTTTCGATGAGAGTGGCATTGGCAGGCGCCAGTTTCATCAACGCCTTTATAGCCGATTGGGTTTTTCCGTGTGCTCTTGCTTCCAACAGTTGCCCTAATAGTACAAGGGTAAGAATCACCGTGGTGGCTTCGAAGTAGAGGTGTACGCTCCCTGCATGCCCTTTGTAGGCGTCGGGAAAAAGTCCGGGGAAGAGAAGCGCAGTAACACTAAATAGCCAGGCGGAGGCTGCGCCAATGCCTATCAGTGTGAACATATTGAAATTGCGGGAGATAAGCGATTGCCAGGCTCTCTCAAAGAAGATACGGGTGGTGTAGAAGATAACCGGAATCGAAAGTGCAAACTGCACCCAGTTCCAGAGATGCCAGGGGAGGATTTGGGTCAGGGGGTTATCGGGCAGCATCTCCGACATGGCAATCACAAAGATGGGAAGGGTGAAGAGGAGAGAGAGGTTGAACTTTTTTACCAGAAGCCGGTAACTTTTGGCTTCATCGGCCTCGCTGAGAGGTACCAGGTCCATCCCGCATACGGGACAACTGCCCGGTTCGGAATAGATCTTTTCGCCTTCACAGTGCATGGGGCAATAGTGGCCGGCAGCCAAAAGCGGCATAGTACCGGCCGGAGGGGTTTTCGCATCTAGGTTACTGACGGTTTCGGTTTGAACCGTATTGGTACCGGGAAGCGATATCGTATAGTTTCCTCCCTCTTTTTTCAGTGCCTGCTGCAACGTTTCAAGCGGAATAGTACTCTCTGTTATGAGTTCGGCCGCGGCCTTTTCCAGACTGACCGATACCTGTTTTACCCCTTTAACTTGTTTGAGGCTCTTTTCTACATGGGTTCGGCAACCGTTACAATGCATCCCCGAAATATGATAGACCTGTTGCATGATTTGCGAATTTAGTATAATGATTTTGAGAGGCTGCCGCGAACAGCGGCATTCACCGGCGGCAGCCTTTCTGTGAGTATAAACGAATGGTTCGCGAAATTGTTTTTTGCCGGACTCTATTTAGGCAGTGTGCCACTATTATTTGATACCTTTAAGCCCAAATCCTCTGCTCGGAGCAGGGCCTTTATTGTATGGTTATGAAAGAAAAAAACGATTTGAAGCTGGCAGTCCTTATTAATTCGCTTCCCGACCGTTTCGAGATAGACGAACGTGAGGTAGAAAACTCTCATATTCGGCATATCTACGTGCGGAATCGCCAGAAGTAGTTGCTATTTGTAAAATACTCTGATGTATGAAAAGGTCATGTATATTTTTTATTTCTTTGTTTGTCTGTGTTTCACAGGCCTTTAGCTTGGAGTTCGTGGCCGAACCCGGCTCGAAACTTACCCGTGTGGTACTTTTTACCGACAGAGCTATGGTGCAAAAGGAGGCGCCGGTCTCGTTAAAACAGGGTGAGAATCTGATTCGGTTTCAGGGACTTCCCGCCTCTCTCGTCGACGGTTCGGTTCAGGCCGAAGTGACAGGCAGAAAAGATATCCGGATTTCGGGGGTGAAGGTGAGCGATACCCGGTTATCGAATGCAGAACCCTCCGGAGTCACCCAACTCAGAAAAAGGTCGGAGGCACTCCATCGGCAACTCGCCGATCTCCGGAGTCAGGCAGAGATCATCAGAAGTTCGGGTGAATTTCTGAAAAAGGTAGTTCCCTTTCCCTCCGGGCAACGGGTAACCGAGAGTGAGATTGAAACCCATCTCAAATATCTGGAACGTTCTCTTTCCGAAAACAGTCGCCGTGTGGCTTTGCTCGAGGAGCAACAGCTCCGGTTGCAGGAGGAGATTCAAAAGGTCGATGCCGAACTGGGCGAATTGCTTCGTCAGACAGAACAGAGCAAAACGCTCGAGGTGGCGCTTTTTTCGCCCGGTGTGGCTGAGGGTGTAGTGCTCCGGTTTTCGTATGTCACCTACCAGGCCGGTTGGAATCCGCTCTATGAGGCGCGCGCCGATCTGGTTGCGTCGAAGGTTCAAATCGCCTTTTTTGCCTCTGTGACCCAATCTACCGGCGAAGACTGGGAGGATGCCGAGGTTGAGATATCAACCTCTCAACCGTTTGTCTATGCTACCATTCCCGAACTGCATCCCTGGTATATAGATCAGTATGTCAATCGGCCTGTTGCGCTACGGATGGGTATTGCCGAAAAGAGTGTGATGGCTGTGGCCGATGCTGCAGGGGGGGCCGCCGATGAGCAATTCTATGCCGGTCCCGAAGTAACCGAGGAGAGTGCATCTTTCCGCTTTGTGTTGCCACGAAAGGCCTCTATTCCGTCGGATGGCGAGACACATAATCTCTCTTTGGCGCAATCCGAACAGGAGGCAGAGTTTACCTACTATGCCATTCCTAAAAGGGTGCAGAGTGCTTTCCTGAAGGCAAAGTTGAAGAATCCTTTTGCTTTTCCGCTTATTCCGGGTGCTGTTTACCTTTACCTCGACGGTAAATTGTCGGGAAATGCCATGATTCGCGAGGCTGTGGTGGCTCAGGGCAACCTGGAATTAGCACTGGGAACCGATGAGTCGCTTCAGGTAGAACGAAAACTGGAGAAGAAGGATACCGGCTATGCGGGCCTCCTTTCTAAAGAAAAGAGTGTGGAGTACGCCTATCAGATTACGGTAACTAACGGGAAATCGAAGGAGATTACCTTACTTCTGGAGGATCAGTTCCCCGTTTCGCAAAACGAAAAGATCAAGGTGGTACAAATTCGTCCCAATGGATCCGATGCGCAAATCGATGATAAGGGGAAAATTGTCTGGACCATTTCGCTTAATCCCGGACAAAAGAAGGTCGTTCCTCTGTCGTTCAGGGTGGAGTATGCTCAGGATCTGTCGGTTCAGGGGTTAGAGTAATCGTTGCTCAGAGAGTAAGAGTTGCCGGACCCTTTTCGTTCGGAGTGGCCAGGGGCAGACTGAAATAAAAACGGCTGCCCTTTCCCTCTATGCTCTCCACGCCTATCTTGCCACCCTGCACCTCTACCAATTCCTTGCAGAGTATCAGCCCCAGTCCCGTGCCGGTTTCGTTGTTTGTGCCTTTGGTCGAGACCGATTTATCGGTTTGGAAGATATTCACGCACTGTTCGTTCGACATGCCGACACCGGTATCCGAAACAGAGAAGATTGCAAAACCCGCTTGAACCTGGTAATCAACCCGGATGGTACCCCCCTCAAAGCTATATTTGATGGCGTTGGTAAGCAGGTTGCGGAATATCGTTCCGGTCATCTCCCGGTCGCAGCGGACGGTAGGGGGTTCTGAATCAAAAAAATGGATCGAAATACCCTTCTGACGAGCCATCTCCTCATTTAAGGGTCGGAGTCGGTTGATCAGTTCTATGAGATTTACCTCCTGGGGTTGCGGTTTTTTAGATCCGGTTTGAATCTTGGCCCACTCAAGCAGATTCTCCAGCAATTTGTAGGTATTCCCCGCGGTAGTACTCAGGGTATGAACCAAGGTATGCATCTGCTCCTTACTGAACGAATCCAGATTGGCGGCCATGAGCTCAATCATTCCGGCAATGGTGCCCAACGGGCCTCGAAGGTCGTGTGCCACAATCGAGAAAAACTTGTCTTTTGCGGCGTTAATCTCTTGTAGTTGACGATTATAGCGTTGTATCTCCCTCTCTCTTTGTCTTCGATCCGATATATCTCTGATTACCATAAATATATGGGGTTCCTCATGCAGGTTTACGGCTCTTGCCGATACCAAACCGGTAAGAGAAAGTCCCTCTCTGGTACGAAAAGTGAACTCCAGATTTTGCACATAACTGCGATTACGTAACTCTTCAACTACGGCATCCCTGTCGGATGGTTTAGCCCACAAGCGCAGTTCGGCGGTAGTTTTTCCGTGAGCCTCCTGATAGCTGTATCCCGTTAATTGCGAAAAACTTTGGTTCATTTCCATTAACATGCCGTCCTTTAATCTCGAAATCAGCATGGCATCCGGAGCAATCTGAAAAAGGTTCTCAAATTTGTTTCGCACCTCATCTATCTGCGAAATGAGTCGTTGGTTCAGAATGTGGAAAACGCCCAGGGCGATTCCGATATGTGCCATAATATAGCCCAGCACCAACAACGAATAGGTAGAAGAGGTGTCGAACACCGTTGTCAGTTCGGGGGTGGTTGCCATCACCCAGGCCCGGCCTAATTGCGAAAGGGCAGCCAGTATAAGCATTACAATCAGCGTAGCGGTATGCCCTTTCTGTCTCAGCGAAAGAAGTGAACCGGCTGTATTGAGCAGGATCACGGCCGTCAGGGAGAGCAGGATCACCGATCGGATATGAAAATTGATGGAGAAAAATGTATAATAGATAAACGCGGCAAAAAAGAGGAGCAGAGCGGAAATCATAAACAGTCGGTTCTCTTTGCGTCCGAGAAATCGGAGTGCGCCGCTGTAGAGACAGAGAAAACTGGCTATATAGAAGGTATTGGTTACAAGAATCGAGACAAAGAGCGACGACAATACATCGCGAAAGAGTACCAGTACTGAGGCGATATTCATGAATAAGAAACTCAGAATCAGGCAACTGGCTCCATCATATTTTTTGTAAAACCTGAATTGAATGGTAAAGAAACCCAAGAAAAGAAGGTTTACCAGGCATATGGTAAGTGCAAGCGAACGAAGGTCGAGTATCATACCGGAAAGAAAGGGTGGAACAAAAAACGTCTATTCGAGGCTCTGATATACGGTGTTCAGAAACTTCTCCCAGATTTTGGTGTCGGGAATCCGATTGGTGTACAACAGCACAATGAGCTCCTCTTTGGGATCTATCAGATAGTCGGTGTTGGCCATTCCACCCCAGGTGAGGGAGTTGGGGCTCACCATGGGGGTAAAATTAGAGATGTCGCCTTGTTCGGGGGTTTCGGGATAGATCTGAAAGCCCAGGCCAAACTGGAATCCGCGGCCTCCGCTGTTGGGAAAGGCCAGCTGGTTTTGCGACATCATCTCGATGGTGCGCCGTCCCAATATCCGGTGCCCGTTAAAGGTGCCCCCATTCAGAATCATCTGGCAAAAACGGGCATACCCCTCAATGGTTCCGTTTAAACCGGTTCCCCCCTGCGCATATTCCCTTTCATTTCCAAACGGATTGCGGCCGCTCCACATTTCAACCGGTTGCAGGCCGGACTGACCACCGCGGTACATGGTAACAAAGCGGCTCCTGAAAGATTCGTCGTAATAGTAGGCCATATCCTCTATCCCAAGGGGTGTAAAGATTTTTTCCTGCAGGTACTGTTGAAGAGGTTTGCCCGAGAAGTATTCTACCAGCCAGGCCACTACATCGAGCGCAGGATGGTAGTTCCAGTCGGTACCGGGATCGTAAAGCAGCGGGTTCTGCACCAGTTGTTTTACATATTCGGCATTGGTCGAAACAGCCGATTGCTGCCCGGAGGGATTGATCCCTGATGAGTGGCTGAGAAGGTGACGGATGGTCACCGGCGATGCAGCTTTTCGGGTTGAGTCGACTATTCCGGGGCCCCGCACCACTACCCTGTCGGTCATTTCCGGAATATAACGCACTACCGGATCGTCGAGCTGAAATTTTCCCTCCTCAAAGAGGGTCATCAGAGCAGTGGTTACAATGGCCTTGGTCTGGGAATACATCCGGAAGATGTCGGTTGTCTCCAGTGGAATCTGTTTTTCCACATCTTTCCATCCGAAGGCTTTGTGATGGATAACCTCTCCCTTTCGTGCCACGAAGGTAAGCGCATGCGGCAGAGTCCCTTTATCGATTTCGGCCTGTAATAACGAGTCGATCCGGGCCAGTCGGGAGTCATCAACGCCAATGGCACTAAACCGGGGGTTGAAAGAAAATTGATCGGGGGTTTCTGAAGTGCGGCAGCAGGCAAACAGAAACGAGAGCGAAAGCAGCAGAAAGAGAGTTCTCATATGCATTGATTATAACGCGTTTAGAGTCGTTGAAGAGAAATCGTACAAAATTGGAGAGGAAATCGTATCTTAAAGGTAAATTTTTTTTGGGGAATTCGTATGTTTTTTCTCAATTCCTGCAACGAAAATCACTACAAATACATCTGACGAATACACCTATAACTACCCATTCAATGAACACAAAAACGCTTCTGCGGGTACTGTTTTTTTCGGTTATCTTCCTCTCCTGCAACAAGGAGAATATGCATAAAGAGACACTTATTACCCAATCGACGGTTGAAGTGACTAACAGTCTGGATGCATACAGTGATGCGGTGCAGAATCGTTCTGCCGGGATAAGCGATCCTTTTGCGCTCGATACCCTCTATATTGACAAGGATTCACTGAAAATTACCGTTTCGTATCCGGGGGGATGCGCCCGTCACTCTTTCGAGGTGATTTGGGACGAACTCATTTCCAGCACTAATCCTCCAGTTCTGAATTTGCTGATTCTGCACGATGCACAGAACGATGCCTGCGAGGCGATGATTACCCATACCCTTTCGGTGGCACTTTCCGAATTGAACGACATCACCCTTCCCGAGGGCGTTTCCATTCATTTAGCGAACGGCTTTACACCGCTCGACTCGTTGGTTTGGGTCAGCGAGCCAAATGCAGTGGATTTTTCCGAAAGCAACCTTTGTAACACCTTGGTCACGGCCGAAAATGTCTTGTGTGGCACCGGATTATACGCCAATCTCTGGTTTGCCCTCGACAGCTCATCAGACGATGCCTTATCGGGTGGTTTCCACACCTATCTCCGACCGGTAGCTATCGTTGAATCGCTCGCTTCATTTCGTCCGGTGGCCGGAAAAAAGTACCGCATCGGAGCCCAAAAAACCCCGGATCCCGGTTTCGATGGAGTGATTTGCATGGCATGGCCCGGACCCTCCGAAACAGTGAGGATAACTTGTATTGAGGAAGTGGAATAGTGCTCTAATGCTCTAATGCTCTAATGCTCTAATGCTCTAATGCTGCGCTTCGCGCAAGTGCTCAATAATTAATGGTTAATGGTGAATGGTTAATGGTGAATGAAAGGATACGCGCCAGCGCAGCACTAGAGCACTTGAAGCGCCATAGCGCTTCGATATATTAGAGCACTTAGTAAAATCCTACCTTTATCCTCCTTTTCTCCTACTCTTTCAGTACCTCTTTTTGGCTTTGGATCCTTACTTTTGTTGCACTAGTTCTGCAATGATTCCCTATTCGCGCGAAGCGCAGCACTAGAGCGCTAGAGCACTAGAGCACTAATCTTTTAATTCACCATTCACCATTTTTTTATGAAGTACCTTCCCATTCTCCTCGCTTTGTTTTTTTCTTCTTGTTTGTCAGCTCAGAGCGGAGCCGTTAGTTTCGAAAAAGATTGGGTTAGAGGCGAAGAGCGTCGTTTTCTGCTCTCTCTTCATGCAGTGGTAACCGGAAAGAATGGGGTCGAGATAGACTCCACGCTCAGGGAGTCGTTAGCTCTCAAGGTGGTTGATGCAACTGGCGACTCGTTGACTGTGCAAATTTTGCGTGATAATCAGGTGGCAACCGGGGTGGCTGTCTTGCAGGGAGATTTGTCGTCCGATTGGGACGGGCTTCGGAAGATTGCTTTCGATGTTTGCCTTTGTAAGAGATCGGGTGAGGTAAAACTTTTGCATCCGGAACGGGCCGATTCTTTGATAGAGCGCTCTATTACTTTGGCCAGAGAGTTGTTGGCCGATGATCATCGGGCGGAGGCTTTGGCCTTTTTACAGGAGCTCTCTAAGCAAAAGAGCGGTTCCGAAAGTCTGACTAAGGAGGCCGACGAGATTTTAGGTACGCTTCGGTTGGTATTGTACCAATCGTTTACTGCGGGCGATACGGTTACTGTAAGTAATGTGCAGTCGAATCCCCTCAATCTTCCCGGGTTTCCCGAGTTGAATCGCAAAATGTTTTTGACCCGGCTGGGTAATAGGAACCAACCTTCGGAGGTGATGGCTACCGTGCAGTTCGACAAGGCTCTTTTTGCTAAGATGCTTGCGGGGTTAGGACAACAGACTTCCAGCCTTATGGCGGGGCTTTCCGGAGTGGCAGAAGGAGCTGCTGCGTCGGGAGCGGGCGTTGCTGAACAGGGGGGTGTAAATGCAAAATCTATGGCCGGGGAGCTCAATACGATGCTTCTCTCTATGTTGGAGTCGTCGGGGCTCTCCTTTTCCGAAACCATTCGGATTCGACAGTCGCAGGATGATGCCTGGCCTGCAGAGGTCGATAAATCGACAGTCATCGACCTCCCGGGGATGTCGCAATCGATCTCTATGCAGATACAGATTCGACCCGAGTAAAATTGGCATAAGAAAGTTTGTTTTTTGGTCAGAATTTCTCCGCTTTTTTGCCTGAGCGTTGGGGAATCAATCTTGCTTTTTATAAATTTGTGCAATCGATTGCCAAAAACCTGTACCAATATGACCCAAAAACTCTCTCTGTTCTGTGCGCTTTTGCTTCTCCTTCTTTTTTCGAGCCGCGATATCTCTGCTGCAGGACGAATCACCAGGAACGATCTGCCTTCGAAGGAGGCGATAGTGGCCAGGATGACGGTTGCCAATACCTACTTTATGCTGAAGTGGCCCGACACCGGGAAGAGCATTATTACCAACCGCGAGCGTCCCAGCAATATCTGGACCCGCGGTGTCTACTACGAAGGATTGATGGCTTTGTATGGAATCCGGCCGGAGCCAAAGTTGCTCAATTACGCCATTGCCTGGGGAGAGGCGCATAAGTGGGGGCTTCGGGATGGCGTCAGGACCCGGAATGCCGATAATCAATGTTGCGGACAAACCTATCTGGCGCTCTATCAGATGGATCCCAAACCGGAACGGTTGCGTGATATTAAGGCTTCGGTCGATCTGATGCTTGCATCCGAAAAGATGGACGACTGGAACTGGATTGATGCCTTGCAGATGGCAATGCCGGTTTTTGCCCAATTGGCGGTTATTACCGGCGATAATCGTTACTACGAACGCATGTACAGCATGTATAACCATACAAAAACGGCCCAGGGGGGCACCGGGTTGTTCAATCCCAAGGACAATCTGTGGTGGAGGGATAAAGATTTTTTGCCTCCTTATGCCGAACCGAACGGGGAAGATTGCTACTGGTCGCGTGGAAACGGTTGGGTTGTGGCTGCCTTGGTGAGGGTGTTGGATATTATGCCTTCAGATGCCCCCTACCGTAAGGAGTATCTCAGTATGTTTAAGAAGATGGTGAAGGCCCTTCTGCCTCTTCAGCGAGAGGATGGGTTCTGGAATGTGAGCCTGCATGACCCCGGCAACTTTGGCGGAAAGGAGGCAACAGGCACTGCCCTGTTTGTCTATGGTATGGCATGGGGCATAAATCAGGGAATTTTGCCTGCCCGAACCTACCTTCCCGCTGTTGTTAAAGGCTGGAATGCATTGGCCGGCGAGTCGGTAACCGACAGTGGTTTTCTTGGTTATGTGCAGGGTACCGGCAAGCAGCCGAAAGATAGTCAACCAGTAACCGCTACCTCCATGCCCGATTTTGAAGATTATGGACTGGGCTGTTTGCTATTGGCCGGAACGGAGGTGTGGAAAATGGCGAAATAGTGCTCTAGTGCTCTAGTGCTCTAATGCTCTAATGATATAATTATCGAATTATCACATCCTATAATCCCTACATTATGTATAGCTTGACGAAAAATTTTCGGGTTTTTGCGTGGCTGCTTTTTGCTTCGCTTCTTTTTTCACCGCTTGGGGGCCTGGCTCAGCAGGGAAAGGCCGATGGACGGGTTACGATTCCGTTCGATAAAGCGTGGCGCTTTTTGCAGGCCGATACCGCCGGGGCGGAGAATCTGCAGTTCGATGATAAGGGTTGGAGGCTCCTTGATGTACCCCACGATTGGAGTATTGAGGGTGAATTCAGCCGTAATAATCCTACCGGGTCGGGCGGGGGCTATTTGCCTGCCGGTACGGGTTGGTATCGTAAGGCCTTCTCGCTTCCCCAAAGCCAGGCCGGAAGGCGTGTTTTTGTAGAGTTCGACGGGGTAATGGCCAACAGTACGGTCTATGTAAACGGCCAGAAGGTGGGATCCCGTCCATTCGGATCTATCAGCTTTCGCTACGATATCACAGACCTGATTAAGTGGGGCGACAAGGAGCGGAATCTGATTGCTGTTAAGGTAGATAATTCGCAGCAGCCTGCCTCTCGCTGGTATGCAGGCGCCGGTATTTTCCGGCATGTCCGGATGGTGGTAGCTCAACCGGTCTATATCGACCAGTGGGGCGTATTTGTCACTACGCCTCAAGTTTCTGCTGCCAAGGCCACCGTTAAGGTAGAGACAGCGGTGGTGAATCGCGAAGCTGTGAATCGGGAGATCACAGTGGAGACCCGTCTTATGGGCCCCGATGGAAAGCAGGCGGGAGTTGCTTCCGCTAAACAGATGGTAGAAGCCGGGAAATCGGCGACCCTGAGTCAGGAGATTGTCGTGCAGAATCCGGCGCTCTGGAGCCTGGAGAAAACCCATATGTACAGTGCCGAGAGCCGGATTCTCGACAAGGGAAAGTTGATAGATCATACCACTACCCCATTTGGAATTCGCAGTTTTCGGTTCGATGCGGCTACCGGATTTCATTTGAACGATGTGAATATGAAACTTCTGGGTGTTTGTCTTCATGAGGATGGTGGTGCTTTGGGTACGGCTATTCCGCTGAGTGCCTGGGAGCGACGTTTTGCTCTCCTTAAGGATATGGGTGTCAATGCTATCAGAACGGCGCATAACCCTTTTGCACCCGGATTTTATGATTTGGCCGACCGCATGGGATTGCTCATAATGGACGAAACCTTCGATTGTTGGACACGGGGGAAGAACAAGGCCGACTATCACCTCTTTTTTAACGACTGGTGGAAAGAGGATACCCGTTCGATGGTGATGCGTGATCGTAACCATCCCTCGGTGGTAATCTATAGCGTAGGTAATGAGATTGCCGACATGAACACAGAGGAGGGGCGTGCGCTCTACCTGGAACAGCAAGATTGGGTACATCAGTTCGATCGCACCCGGCCGGTAACGCAAGGTCTTTTTCGTCCTGCCGTTTCGAAGGTTTATGTAGACGGATGGGCCGCAAAGATGGATGTGGTAGGGCAAAATTATCGTGAGAATGAGTTGGTGGCAGCGCATGAGCAAAATCCCACCTGGAAAGTGATTGGCACCGAAAATGGGCATACTCGTCAGGGGTGGCTCTTTCTGCGCGATACCCCGTTTTATGCAGGTCAGTTCCTGTGGACAGGCATTGACTATCTGGGAGAGGCCTTCTGGCCCATGATTTCGGCCGATTTCGGGTTACTCGACCGGATTCTGAACAAAAAACTTCAGGGGTACGAGCGCGAGAGTTGGTGGTCGAAGAAACCGGTAGTTAGTGTGATGCGCGCTGAGTTTAATGCAGGCGACGGAGCCATGGTTGCCGACTGGACTCCTGTTGATATGGGTACCTACGATGTGGCACACCTCAGAGTATTTAGCAATTGCGAAGAGGTAGAGCTCTTCCTGAACGACAAATCATTGGGATCTAAACCGATTAATGCCGATGCTTCATCGCGCGACTGGGTGGTCACCTTCGAAAAAGGGAGCCTCAAAGCAGTTGGGAAGAATGGGGGAGCGGTAGTAGCTGTTTCGGAGATGAAGACGGCCGGAACCCCTTCGCAGGTAGTTCTTAAGGCCGACCGCGATACGCTGTCGAACAGCTGGGACGATGTGGTCTATGTGCGTGCCTTTATTGCCGATGCAAATGGAGTAGTCTGTCCCAATGCCGATTCGCTGGTACACTTTTCGGTTGAGGGTTCGGCCAGACTTGTGGCGGTTGATAACGGAAACCGGGTAAGTCACGAGTCGTTCCAAAAACCTTCGCGCCTGGCCTATAAAGGAACCTGTCTGGCTATTTTGCGGGCCGCCGACTCTAAAGGGAAGGCTACCGTTTCGGCATCGGTCGAAGGGTTGAAGGGAGCTTCGGTTACCTTCAGTTTGTCGGAGTAGCCGACTTACCGCCTCTGGCCAGAGAGGCAAAGATACCCGCAAAACAGAGTAGGGTAAAAAGGAGAAAGGCAACCCGGATACTTTGCATAAAGGCCTCTTGGTTTTCGGTGTGAATGGGTTGGTTGCCCAAAAAGAGATGAATGGTGAGTGTGGCTAGCGCCATGCTCACCATTTGTCCTGTCAGGCGCATGGTGCCGATTGTGGCCGATGCTGTACCCAGGTTCTTTTTGTCGACCGAACTCATCACCGCATGGGTATTGGGAGCAGAAAAGAGGCCAAAACCCAGACCCAGAATCATCAGCCCCGAAAGGACAAAGAGATGCGATGCGTCGGACGAAAGGAAGACAAACAGGAGAAGCCCCAGGGTGGAAAGAGCCATCCCGCAGGAGGAAAGGATTCTGGCATCGAAGCGATCGGAGAGACGCCCCGACCAAAGCGAGGTCAGGGTCATGACAACGGGCTGAGCCACCAGCACCATCCCGGCCTCACCCGGAGTAAGCATCCGAATCTGCTGCAAGTAGAGACTTAACAGAAAGGTTACGCCAAACGTGGCTGCATAATTAATCAAAGCAGAGAGGTTAGAGAAGGCAAAGACCCGATTGTTCAGGAAGAGTTGCATGGAAAATACGGGATAGGCTTTCCGTTTTTCGTAGTGGCCAAAGAGGAGCAGACCGCCCGATCCGGCTACCGATAAAAGAAAACCCGTAAGGGTCGGTATGGTTGAGAGACCTATCATCATGGCCGAAAGCGAGGCCATATATAAGAGCGTGCCGGTCAGATCGAAGGTCTCCCTTGCCGGTTCATGCTCTTTCCCCTTCGAAAGAACACTTAGCATGATGGCAGTAACCAGAGCTCCGGCAGCCGTATTAATGTAAAAGAGACTCCTCCAGCCGAAATACTCTATAAGAACGCCTCCGAAGACAGGCGCTGCCGAAAGGCCCAGGTAAACAACAGCTACATTGTATCCCAACACCTTTCCCCTCTCTTGCGGCGGAAAGGCAGAGGTGAGGAGTGCCATGCCGGTTCCGAATACCAGGGCGCCACCGGATCCCTGCAAAAACCGAAAAATAATGAGCCAGTCAGCCGATTGAGCCAAAGTGCAGAGAAATGCGCTTCCCGACATGACCACAACGCCCAGTGTGAAAATCCGATGACGTCCGGAGATGTCGGCCAGTTTTCCTGCAGGCAGCTGAAGCACAGCAGACGAGAGTAAAAAGGCCATAGCCACCCAGCTCAGAGTCACTGCCGACATGCCGAACTCACTACTGATGGCCGGTAGGGCAAGGTTCACTGCCGCACCCATAAACGGGTTAAAGAAGGAGATGAGAATTACCGAAAAGAGGGTCAGTCTCTTATAGGGATGATCCGACATATGAAGTATATTCTCAGTTTTTCCGGGAGTTTGGCGTACTCTTAGGCAGTGTGAAGTAAAACTGTGACCCCTCTCCCTCTTTGCTCACCAGCCAAATCTTTCCTCCCATCAACTCCACATAGCCTTTGGTGATGGAGAGTCCCAGTCCTGCACCCCCATAAGGGTTCGACAGACTATTATCTACCTGGACAAAACGGTCGAAAACGGCTGATAGTTTGTCGGCAGGAATCCCGATTCCGTAATCCTTTACATAGAATTCCAGCTCACTCTCTTTTTCCTGATAGCCCATGATAATCTCCTTGCTTTGGGAGTATTTAATGGCATTTTTTATCAGATTCATCAGGATCATGTGCAGCTTGTCTTTGTCTGTCAGGAAGAGATCTTCCCCGTCTTTGTTGCCTCTTTCCGAAAGAAGGGTTATCCCTTTCGATTCGGATTCGGGCTGGAAAAAGTGTTGCAGAAAATCGAACTCCTCGTTGAGATTTACCGGCATGGTGTTCACCTCTACCTGTCCTGCCTCTATTTTCGAAATATTGAGCAGATCGTTTATCATGCTCATAAGCCTGTCGCCGCTTTGCCGGATAATACTCAGATACTCTTTTTGCTCTTCTTTACTGAGGTCGGGATCGGATAAAAGGTCGGCAAATCCCAATATTCCGTTAACCGGAGTTCGGATTTCATGGCTCATATTGGCCAGAAAGGCCGTTTTTAATCGTTCATTCTCCAGGGCTATCTCTTTTGCGATCTTCAATTCGGCCTTTTGCCGGATATACTGATCAAAGAGTTGTCCTATCTGTCCATATTCGCCGGGATAGCGTTTTAACAGCCTTACCAGCGACATCTTCTCACTTATTAGTATATCCGAGACCAGTTGCAGGGGGCGGCTAATCCATCGGCGAGTGGCGCGCTGAAACATAAATGCAATGAAGAGAAAAGTAAGAAAGAGAATCGATAGCATTAAGATGGTCATTTTCCGGTACATACGGAGCACTTCGTAATCCCGGCTGAAAAAGAGGTGCGCCACTTCGTCTCCCGTTACGCCGTGAAGAGGCAGATGAACCGATATTCGGCTGTTCGAGACGGGCAGTAAGGTATCGGGAGAGGAAAGAATGGTTAATTCCGAACTGGTTAACTGTTCTGCTTCATCCAGGTAGGATCGGTTCCAAAGATTTCCCACTGCCATAATACCGCGGGGAGGTGTGTTTTTTCGCGAAGGGTCGTTGGTGGGGTGGATGGTGGCTGCACTTAATTCCAGAAGTCCCGACGGGGTATTCAGAAAAAAGTCCGCTGTGCGTTTCCGCACAATGGTGTCGAACATGGCGGCGGAGAGTACGCCTCTTTCCGAATATTCGTCCGATCCCGATTCAAAAAGCAGAGAACCCTTGCTATTCAGCAACACTACATAGTCGAAATGGAATGAGGCAATCAGGGTCTCAATATTATCCGTATACCATGTGGAATCGAACGGCTCGTTAACCACCTGGTAAAGTTCGTCCCAATAGGTGTAATCATTTACTACCCGGCTTTGGGTGGTACTCCGGAGTTTGAGTAACGAAGCCGCTTCAATGGCTAACTGATTTTCCGAAGCCTCCACAAATATTCTCTCCTGCTTTTGGTTGAGCAGGAAGAGAATGGAGACGATAACCACAAAGAGGGCTGCTGTGGCTATCAGAAAACGTAGAATCCGATAATATATTCCCCGCGTTTTCATTTGACAGTGGTTTGTGCCGGTTTGGAGGTGCCTTCAGTCCTATATAAAGATACTACAAATCTGATCAGATGTGGTTCTTATTTTGCATGAACTGATCAGAGACTAATGGCGGCTGTAAGATAGAGGCTCTTTTTATTGGGATTCATAATGAGACTGATTTTCAGCGGAACCTCCCACTTTGGTGTAACCTGCAGGTTTCGGATTGCCGAACAACCCACATTTACAAACGATCCTTCGGTGCCGTAGTAGGTTCCTATGGGCTGATAACCGGAAAAAAATTGCAGGTCATATGATCCGATGCTGCAAAGGTACTGGAGCTCCAGATAGAGGCTCCTCTCTGTATCGGCACCATAAAAGAGGTAGCTGGTCAGGAAATTCACCGGGAAGGCTTCGCCTCCTGACAGGATCACATCTGCCAGCAACAGGTGCGTGGTTGTACTTTTTTTGTAATTGAAAATATCGGTTTCGAGCGTATCCGAAAAATTCCAGTAATCCCAAAGTTCGAACGTGACAGGGCCCAACGCTTTCGATAGATAGAAGTCGGTCTCCTGCCATCCTGCACCATTGGTTTTGTACGATCCCCAGGTGCCCAGCGTAATTCCTTTCCAGGTAGCCGAAAGAGAGGGCTGGAGAGCCGGCGACTGGCCGTACTCCTGACCCCGAAAAATATACCGGCTAACCAGATCGACTCCGGCTTCAAAAGAGACAGAAGAGGAATTTTGGTTTTCGGTCTCTTTTTGTTGCTGAGCAAAGAGGGTTCCTGTCATAAGCCATGTAAGCGAAACAAGCGTAAAGAAAAGGGGGCGAACCATACTACTGATAATGAAATTGTGCGCTTTAATTGTCGAAAGAACAGGCGCAAATGTATGAAATCTCGTCGTAACACAGTTGCTATTCGACAGGGATTCCCTTGCCGGTGTTCAAAGAGTTTTCAAATGGAGAGAAGTACTAAAAAGAGAGACGAAAGTTTGAATTTGGGTTGGGTGTTCTGTATCTTTACTCTGAGTTGGGGGTCAAAGAATTCTGCCCTCTGATGTTTTTGCCGGACGGCGTTCTGACAAATCTCTTTAATGTCGCGTTATGAAGGAGAAGAGGTATAAAATCCTACTGGTCGAAGATGATCTGGCGGATGCCGAGTTCAATCGACTTGAGGCGGAAAAAGTGTTACCTGATTGTGAGTTTCGGGTGGTTGCAACCGAGGTTGATTTTTTTGAGGCGTTATCCGGATTTGCGCCCGATTTGATTTTGTCCGATTACTCAATGCCCGGTTTCAGCGGAATGGCAGCGCTTAAACATACCCTTCGCGAATCGCCCTCTACCCCTTTTATTATTGTTACCGGTTCGGTCGACGAGGATACGGCTGTTGATTGTATTCTGGCAGGAGCCACCAATTATGTGGTTAAGCAACAACTGAAGCGTCTGGGTCCGGCTATTTTGCACGCCCTTGATGAAAAAGAGAAAAACGAGGAGCGGATCCGATCGGATAAGGCTTTGAAAGAGAGTGAAGAACGATTTCGCTCGTTGTTTCACAACAACCTGCTGGTGATGATTTTGATTAACCCCGAAGATGGATCGCTGCTCGATGTAAATCCGGCAGCGGAGCAGTTTTTTGGGATGAGCCGTGAAGAGTTGCTCTCCTCTTCGTTGTTCGATATGATTGAGACTGACGGAGCAACGCTTGCCGATATTCGGGAAGAGTTATTGGCAGGACGTCGGTTTTTTGAGTTTTTGCTTCGGACCCCCGGAGGAGAATCCAGAGAGATAGAGGTTTACGGCAGCCGGATATCGGTGGGCGACCGACTGGTTCTTTATGCGGTAGTACACGACATTTCCGAACGAAAGGCGATGTTACAAGAGTTAATTTCGGCCAAAGAGCGGGCCGAAGAGAGCGATAAGTTAAAAACCGCTTTCCTGCAAAACCTATCGCACGAAATTCGCACGCCAATGAACGGTATTTTGGGCTTTACGCGCTTATTGCAGTTTGAGGGGATTTCGGCAGAGAGCAGGAACAGCTATTTTGCCATGATCGAAGAGTCGGGCGAGCGGCTGATAAATATTATTAACGATTTGGTCGACATTGCCAAGATTGAGACAGGCCAGATCAACGTGACTCCCGGATGGTTTATGTTCGATGAGGAGCTCGACCGTCTTTTTACACGGTTCGAAACGCCGGCTCGCGAAAAGGGACTCTCTCTCCTCATGCATCGCCCCGCATCGGGTATAGGCCGTTTGCTTTTGGCCGACCGTAGCCGGTGGATACAAATTCTCACGAATCTGTTAAAGAATGCAGTTAAATATACGGCATCGGGTTCCATTACAATGGGATACAGGTTTGCAGATTCGCAAGTGGAATTTTTTGTCACAGATACAGGGGTGGGTATCGATCCCCAATATGGACAGCTTATTTTCGATCGCTTCCGGCAGATTGACTCTTCGAACCGGGGACATGAGGGAACAGGTCTCGGACTTGCCATCTCAAAGGCGTATGCCGAAAAGATGGGTGGCTCTATTCGCTATGAATCGGAACCGGGAAAGGGAACTACCTTCATCTTTGCTCTCCCGCATACAAAACCCGAGACCGGATCGGATGATGCCCACGGAAAGGCTTCGGCTGAGACAGAGAATTCCAGGCCCGATCCGCTGGTATTGGTTGTGGACGATGACGAGACTTCCGGTTTGCTGTTGCACCATATGCTATCGAGAGAGCATATCAGAGTCCTCCTGGCAGGAAGTGGCGAGCAGGCCATCTCTTATGTAGGCTCTCATCCGGACATCTGCCTGGTTCTTATGGATATCAAGATGCCTGTAATGGATGGGTACGAAGCCGCACAAAAGGTAAGGGAAATTCGGTCGGAACTGCCCGTAATTGCTCAGACAGCTTATGCCAATGCATTCGACCGGGAACGAATTCTGGCAAGCGGTTTCGATGATTTTATCTCGAAACCCATCATCAAAAAGGAGCTGCTCTCAAAAATGGAGCGGTTTCTTCGGCCGAAATCGTAACATAGGTTACATGTCCGGGCTATATGAATGGTCTATATTTGCCGGTAGAGACTTTTCATGTAAAAATTTGAAGCGCATGGCAACAAACGAGGTAGAAAAAGGAGTAGTTTTTAACTACAATGAGATGATTGGCTACGCCGAAAAGGCAGTGGTCAGCAAACATATTGTGAAGAAAGAGACCGGGAATATTTCGCTTTTCTCGTTCGATAAAGGTGAGGGGCTCAGCGAGCATACTGCACCTTTCGATGCGGTGGTGTCGGTGGTCGACGGGAAAGCAGAAGTGACCATTGACGGGGTTCCCCATCTGGTTTCGGCCGGTGAAACCATCGTTATGCCCGCCGGGATACCCCATGCCTTGCAGGCCGTAGAGCGGTTTAAGATGGTTCTGACAATGATTCGCAGCAACTAGAGAATGGCGAAAAAAATATTCTCTTACCGGGAAACGGCAACCTCTGCTTCCCGGAAGAGATCTCTTTCGGGCCACGCTTTCACACTTTGCAGGCCTCTTTCTACGGTCTGATCAATCCGTGAGGTGAAGCTGGCTCCACGCCACGATCCTGTGTTGGTTACAAATGCCCAGGTGTATCCGTTGGGTTGACGTTTTATGATGGCACTGGTTCCTGACAGGGTACCCGTTCGTTTCCAGATTCCGTTGTCTTGTGTTTGCATCCAGCCAATCGGAAGGCTGTTTTCCTGATCCCGGGTCATTAGCCGGATGGTTTCGGGGCGCAGAATATCGGGGATAGTGGGATCGCCATCGATCGATGCCACAAATAGCAGCAGTTCGGTGGGGGAGGCAACCCAGGCGCCGGCCCCGTAAAGCCCGTGAATGTCCGATCCGCCATTACACTTCTCAACCATCTCTCCGCTTCCGTCTACCGCCGGAACCTTTTCGGCCGCTGCTGTTTCGTAATAGGCCACCTCATTGGCAAAATGTTCCTCTTTCCGGTTGTTCCCCAGGTGCATATCGAAACAACCGGCCGGAGCCAATACCTCTTCGCGGATATAGGTTTCATACCCCTTCCCGCTCACCTTTTCGATAATCAGTGAGAGAATGGCATAACCCAGATTGGAGTAGGAGGTGCCCTGGCCCGGAGTGTACCCCAGGGGATAGGAGAGTTCGTTGGCTACTACAGTTTCCAGACGCAGAGGAAGCGGAGCCTTCATTCTCCGGGCAATATCGAGTGTCGAAAACATCGGGTCGCCTCGCCGAAGCGAGAAACCTCCCTGATGCCGCAACAGATGTTCTACGGTAACCGAGCAGTATCGCTTGTCTTTAAACCTACAGAAGAGGGAGTCGTTTAGGATGCCGTCCGGGCCAAAAACCTTCTGGTTAAGTTGAATTCGCCCCTCTTCATGAAGTTTCATGATTCCGGCAGCCGTAATCAGTTTAGATACGGAGGCAATTCTGAAAATATGCTGTACATCGGTTGGAATGGAATCTTCGGTATCGGCATAGCCGAATCCCTTGCTATACACCAGTTTGCCATCTTTCATGATGGCAAGAGAGGCACCTCTTATCTCGTTCTGACGCAGAAAGAGGTCGATGGTTTTCTCCATTCTCCGGGTCTCCTCAAGATCCGAAAGTTGATTCGATAGCAGGTAATGAATGGGGGTTGGAGGGGGAGTGGAGTTTTCTACCGGTTGGACCTCCCGGCCGTTGGCCGTGATACGTAGCCCAAGCACCGCGAAGCCCGCGAGGATAAATAGTGCCCAAATGAGGAAAATGCGCGAAGCACCGGGTTTAGAACTCATGCACCCTTCTTTAGAAGTTCGGAAATCTGCTCTTATTCCACAAAAATAGAATTATTGGCTGGATATGACGACTCTTTTTCCTGTTGATTCGCGCCTGAGAGCCATTTTTAGCATTTTTTTGCACTTACAATCCGGTTTCTACCTTTACCTGATCAATTGTGCGGTCGACAACCCGTCTCGTAAATCGAATTGCCGAGAGCAGGAGGATACCGACTATACTCCCCATCATGATCCAGATTCCTGTGGCGGCATTGGCTGCAGTAGGTACTACGGCAAGGAGAGAGGATAGGGTTCCCATGGTTACGGCATAGAGGGGAATCAGAAGATTTTCGGTTCGATAGATACTTTTTATCTCTCTTTTGGCATAGCCTAAAGCCAGAAGGGTTGCCAATTCGTTTCGTCGTCCGGCCATATTCCGGCCAACAATGAGGGTCATGCCCAGAAATCCGAGAATCAACCCCAACCCGCCCAGCAACAGGAAGATGGTGAGGTAGGTATCCGTAACGCTGTTGAACGTTTTCAACCGATTGGTTGTGGTTTCCACACGAACACCCCAGTTGGAGAGAGCCTGTTGTATCAGCTTGCGAAGGCTCTCCTCTTCCGATTCGGGACCCACTACCAGTTGTACATGGCTACCGGTTTCGGAGGGCCATATTTCCGCAAAGAGGCGGGCGTCCATAAGCAGGTTGCCTTGAAAGATGGAGTTCTTAAGGGCTCCCGCTATCAGAAGCACCACCTCTCTGCCCTGTTCATCCCGGTAATGCAGGGTATCGCCGGGTGCTTTAAACAGGCCCCATTGAAGAACAGTTTGGTCGGCAATTACCGGATAGGCTCCCTGATAACGACGTTGCATAAAGTGCCATACCGAATCGGGGGGGAGCGTATCAAGAGCCCGGACAAAGCCAAAATCGGAGCGGGTCATCTCCTCAACCGGAATGCCCAGCACAGTGGGTTGCTGCGCCCGATTCAGGTTGAGGCAGCTGGCATCATCGCCGGCATGACGTAAAAGGGCTGTGAAACGGAGGTCGGGTGAAAGCGAGGCCAGCCCTATTCCGGCTCTTACCGAAGAGTCGTTCAGATTATGCTGGAAGGCCACGGAGGTTTCGGCCCAGATACCAAACCCTCCGGTTCCGGCCAGATGTTTTTTTGTATCGGTAAAGCCCTGTCGGTTCAGGCCGGTAGAGAAGAGAATAAACATTCCGGAGGTGAGAACCCAGATAGAAAGCTGGTTACTCTTTCTGTGGCTCCAGAGATTCCTGGCTATGATGGAAACCCGGTTAAGTGCAGATTTTCTGTGTGCCTTATTATAGACCAAGAGGTGAAAGAGTGAGGTGGTGAAGAGCAGACAGAAGAGGCCGCTTGCCATAAAGAGCGCGGGTGAGGCGGGGAAAAAGAAGGAGGCGGCTGCGCTCCCGGCAAAGAGGATTCCGGAGATCAGGGGAAGCCGGGCAGGTTTTTTTTCGCGGCGGGCTTCCACTTTTTCCGGTTGTTGTTTCATCTTTTTTTGCAGTACATACCAGGCCGAGAGCCACGATACGCCCAAAGTGACCACAAATCCCATCACCAAAGAGCCGGCAGGTATATGCACCAGAAAATCCTCGGTGTGAACCGCCTGATTCCACACCCCTTCCAGGGCAAAGAGTACCAGACGGTTGTAAAGCATGCCAGGTAGAATTCCCACAGCCACCGAAACCAGGATCACCCAAAACGTCTCCTGAAGCAGTCGCTTTTGAATTTGACGGGAGGTGAATCCCAGAGCCGAAAGCACCTGCCACTCTTGCCTGCGGTCCTCGACCATCTGAACCAGAGGAAGCGATCCCAGAACGAGTGCGGCTATAATCACAAAGAAGGCCAAAGCCATAAAGAGGCCCTTAAAGTCGACTCCCTGGAGAGCCGAGAGAAGACCTGTTTCGGCGGGATGATTGATAATCTGCACCCCGAAGTCGGCGGGAGTAAGAAGCCGATCGATCCGATCTTCTGCCTCATCCTTCGGGATGTCGACTCTGAGCGCAGTGGCATTTCCGAAAGTGTTCGACCACGCCGAGGCTCCCGTTTTGTAAGCAATCAGTGCCTTTGGCGTGGTTTTATAGAGATCCCAGTAGGTCTCATCTATGGTTTCTATCCGCTCCATCCGGATGGGGAGATCGCTGTCCCAGTCGGTGCAGTTATCTACATCCGACAGACCCGGAAATTCAGCACTCAGGCGACCGTCGTTTACCCAATCGCCGATAGGGCAAATCTGCTTAACCACAAAAGTCAACTGCTCTTCGTTAAGCGTTTTCAACCTTCCGGCCACAAAATAGGTGAGCTTTACCGTATCGCCTATTTTGGCACCCAGCCTTTCGGCTGCTAAATCCGACAACAAAATTTCGTTATCGTCGAGCGTATCGGACTGATATTGGTCTAATGCGGTAATAAAGGAGTAGGGAATACTCTTTCCGGTACGGGGCGTGGACAGGTCGTTAACAAAATAGGAGAAGAGCCGGTTCACATTCCCCAGTTGGGGAGTAAGTTTTTCGGTTACATGCGAGGGGATAAAGAGTTGGTCGCTGCTGATCTCCCGCCAGGACCCCCTGTCGGTTATCCGAAGTCCCGAACGTGACGCTCCCCAACCCGGAAGGGTTTCATTCGGGATGGGTTCGGGGCTTGCCAGCAGGTTGCTTCTCTTCTCAGCCTTCAACGCCTCGCCCATTTCGGGTTTGTGGAGAAAGAGATTGAGCGGGCGTGCCTGTTCGTTTCGGAGCGAGAGATCGCCTCCCTGCCCGGTTTGGGCAATGGCCTTAACGGTCAGGCGGAGACTGGTGGTATACTGGCTGGTTACAAAGAGCGAGCCGGAAGGAATCAATCCGCTCGAAGGGAGGCGTACCACCAGATCGTCGCCCGGGTTTACACCCAGCTCATCGGCGGTTCGCCGGTTAATCACTACCTCCGACAGTTGGGGTATGGGAGGCACTGAAAGGGTAACCGTGGCATAAGTACTGTCGATACCCCAGACATCTACAGGAACCAGTGCCCCTCCCGAAGGACTTTGTACAAAGCCGTTACTGTAGAGCAGTGCGGCTGCATTTGGCGAAAAGGGCGCCGCTGCCGAAGGGCGCGAAGGAATCGTGTCGGACATTGAATCGGACAGATAGCCCGATCCGGCCGATACAATTGTCTGAATCTTTTGTAATCGCTCGTTTACCCGCTGAACCAGCGTATAGGTTACCGAGTCGCCGATAATCAGGCTTCCCGTGATTACTGCGCTGGCCAGCATCACGGCCAGCCCCGCCAGAAGATAGTATCTCCGGTAAAAGCGGATATTTTGCAGCAGGGTATGGCGACGGTTCATCATTACAGGTTACTGAAGGTGCAGTTTTCCCTCTTCGAGGGCATAGATTTTTCCGGCAGCCTGCGCAATTCTTTGCGAGTGGGTAACCAGTACCACTGCTGCGCCTTCGCTCTTCTGTAATTCCGAAAGCAGGGCAACTACCCCGTTGGCAGTGCGGGCATCGAGCGATCCTGTGGGTTCGTCGGCCAGAATCAGTGCCGGTTTCATCATGAGTGCCCTGCAGATGGCCACCCTTTGGCACTCACCACCCGAAAGTTGAAGCGGTGTGCGGCCGGAAAGCGAATCCATGGCAGTCTTCTCTAGCAGATGTATGGCTCGTTCCATGTGAGCCGGAGAAGCAACTTTCTGCTGAGCGAGTACCGGAAGCAGGACATTCTCGAGCACCGTAAACTGGGGCAATAGTTTGTGATCCTGGAAAATAAAACCGACCGAGCCATTTCGGTAGGCCGATAACTCCTCTTCCGAACGGGCATAGAGCGACTCGCCCCTGAAGAGGAGGCTGCCCGAGGTGGGTGCCATCATTCCTCCCAGTAGCTGAAGGAGCGTTGATTTCCCTGATCCCGAAGGGCCTGTAACCGCAATAAAACCGCTCTCTTCCAGTTGCAGATCAACCCCTTGCAACACATGGTTATCGGCACCCGAGTGGATGTAGGTTTTTGTGATTTGCTGCAGTTCTGTCAGTATCATGTTATTCCCTTTTAGCTGCGCTTTCGCGGTAAAATAGTTCGAGTTCCCTTGCCATGGTTTCTGCTCCAAACCGCGATACGGCGGCAGAGAGCGCTTCGGTCTGCATCTGTTTGAAATCGCGGTCCGAACTGAGCAGTCGCTCCAGTTCGGAGGCCAGTTTTTCGGGGGTATTGGGCAGATACACCCTTCCTGCTTTCCCGATTACCTCGCGCGATGAGCCTGAATCGGGCATGAGTGCAGGGGTGCCGGTGGCAAATCCCTCGCAAAGATAGAGCCCGAAAGCCTCCTCAAAACGCAACGGTACCGAAAGCACCGAAATATGCATCAGAAACTCTCTTTTGTCGGTCTGCAGAAAATCGCCCTCCTCTATCGAAACCGATTGGGCATAGGGGGCCAACAACGTATGCACATGTTTCATAAAGCGGGCATCGTCGTGCGTACTTCCTCCAGCCACGTGCAAACGGAGATTGGGCAACCGGTTTGCTTTCTTAAGCAGAACAAAGGCCTCAGCCAGAATATCCAGCCCGTTTGCCTGGTTCATACGCGATAAAAATCCGATAACCGGGGGATTCAGTGCCTTTGCACCCTTTTGAAAGTCCGGGGGAAGAGAAATTTCCGGGGTGGGAGTAAAGAGCGGTTTCCCGGTCCATCCCGTATGTACCACCTTAATGGGCGAAAGTCCCGGAAGCCGGGCCTCCATCTTCTCTTTGTAAAAGGTACTCGGGCTAACCAAACCATCCAGATAGCGGCGTTGGTTCACAATGCCTTGCCAGGCACGGCTCCTGAAGGGCTCTTCCATCAAATCTATCCAAGAGTACTCATCCTGTAAAGAGCAGACAACCGGAATGTTGAGCCGTTTTTTCAGTAACGGTGCCAGACCGATAATCAGCGTATTCGAAAGGTGAATCACTTCGGGTTTATCGGTCTCAATCCAGTCGATCAGTTTTTCTGCCTCTTTCCGGAATGCACTGTTGTTGCCCTCAATCATGGAGAGAGTATGCTCTTCGAGCCCCTTTACACGGGTACTCCCGGCCATCTTTGAGGCCAGTCGCAAAAAAAACGGGCCATTTAGCCACCGCTCCAGCCACCCCGGAATCCCTTTATTCCGAAACCACTGTTGTGACACAAAAAAAGAGACCGCACCAAAAAAAATCGGAGGTTTTTTTTTGCCAGCCGGGGCAACCTCCTGAACCGGAAGGTAGAGGGGCATCAGGGTAACATCGTGTTTTTGCGCCAGCAGGGCACGGGCATAGGTGTTATCGCGCAGACAGTTCCCGCAATAAAAGGAGTCGCCCGATCCGGTGGTTATAATCAGTATCTTCATGGCAGACCGACATTATGGTTTCAACTCCGACGGGTTGCCAAAGCAGAAGAGCGAGCCCTTCGAAGTAAGCACATAAAAACGTTCCTCTGTCACGGCGGGAGAGGCGGTAATCATCTCACCGGCATCCCACGACCAAAGATTCTTTCCTGTTTTTGCCTCCAGAATATACACTTTACCGTTTTTTGTGCAGATCAACACCTTGTCATCGGCCACAACCGGCGAACTCTCACAGGCATCGCCCAAAAGGTACGACCAAATTTCTTTTCCGCTCTCTTTGTCGATGCAGTAAATTTTATTGTCGTCGGAGGTAAAGATCAGATGGTTGCCATCTATCGCGGGAAGGGCCACGTACGATCCGTTATCGGCCGACGGGGAGAACAATTTGGTGCGGGTGGTGTCGTTCACCGCAATCCGGTATATGGTTCCGTTGTAATCGCCAACAAAGAGCCGGTTCCCATCGAAGACCGGCGAAGAGGGAATATAGACCTCCAGCTCGGTACTCCCAATCTCCAGACCGGTTTCAATATCAACCACTCTGACAAAGGCGTCGCAACCGCCAAAGGCAACCAGTGAGCCCGATACGGCTGCGGCGCCGTTAAGGTAGTAGCCCGACTCGAATTTTCGGATTAACTCTCCGGTCGCGGCATTCAGACAGTAAAAGAAGTAATCGTAACTTCCGAAGAGCAGAATCGATTGGTCGCCCAGCCGGGATAGATTGGCCGAACCGGAAATCTGCCCCTCTGTGGCATAACTCCACTTGATTTCTCCGGTTTGCAGCGAAATGGCTATCATACGGCCATCGATGGTTCCCACATAAGCCACCGAGTCGTTCAGCAACAGCGAAGCCTCTACTGCTGTATCAAGGTTACACGAAAAGCACTCTTTTCCATCCCGGGTTACCCCTTTGATAAGTCCTCTTCTGTCGCACCAATAGATGTTGTTATGGGCCACAACCGGCGAAGCAACGGTGCGGGAGTTGCTCTTCACACTCCAAAGCAGTTTGGGCTCTTTTGGCAAGGCTGCAGAGGTTTTTCCCTGCAGTGCAGGATTACCGCGGAAAATGGACCAGCCATACTTCTGCCCGGCAGTTTCGGCTCCCTCCTTCGACAAGGTTCCGGAACAGGCTGAACATGTCAACAGAAGCATCAGCGCAAACAGAGCGGCAAGCGAAAAACCGGAAAAAGGAAGAGGCTTCATGGTATGAGAGGTGTTATTCCGCCCCTCTTCCTGTCAGGCAGAGTGCACCTGTAGGACAGAGCTCGGCAATGGTTTCGGGTACATTTCGCGCATTTTCATGAGGGATCACTACCACCATATCGAAACCGCGGTACTGGAAGGTGGCTCCGTTTGTGGTGTTATAGACACACAGTCCGCACGAGATGCATTTGGCCGGTTCAAACCAGAGGGCTCCGTGCAGATGTTGACGGCCCACTTTTCTTTTGCTCTCTTTGTTAAAAATGGAGGCTGTGCATTGCAGCAGCGAGCTGTGGCTGCGAAGCCGGCAATCCTCTTTGGCATCGCAGTCGCAAAAGAGACATCCGGTAGAATTGGCAAAGAGAGGGCTTTGGCGGAGCCTCTCCTTTTCGGTGGTGTCGAGTTTGAAAAAGGTAGATTGAAACCGATAGTAGGGATTTTCTACCGGATGCAATATTGCCGGAAGCGGTTCGGAAAGGGTCTGCCGGTGTACCTGCAATGCGGTATTAATCCCCTCTTCCACCAGTCGGGCGGGGTGTTTTACCTTGTAGCGAACCGAAAAGGGGGCTTCCGGTTGCCAGATTCCGCCGCCCGCCTCCACCACGGCATCGAACGATTCGAGGCTGGGCGCCTTCTCTCCCAGGGCAAACCGGATTCCTGCCTTGCGCAGCACATCCAGTTCGTATTGCAGGATATCTTCGGGTAAGGCAGAGTCATCGGCCAGATGGGGCCGTACTGCCT
>CAYVJA010000023.1:30584-36932 GCA_964451605.1 uncultured Bacteroidales bacterium
GGATCAAAGATGGTAACCTCCCAGCCCAGGCGCATCAGCTGCCAGGCAACGCCCAGCGATGCGGGAGTGGAGGGGCCTACGGCAGCCTTTTTCCCGTTTCTGGGCAGAGGGACAGGCAGTAATATGGCCTTGTCTTCACGCACCAGCCGCTTTTTAATCTCCCGGATGGGAACCGCCTTCTCTATTTCGGCTCTGCGGCAGATATGCTCGCAGGGAGCCTTGCAGATAAAGCAGAGCGATGCCGGAAATACCAGGTGGTTTCGCAGAAGCAGAACCGCCTTGTCGTTTTGGCCGGCTTCGATATAGCGGTTCATCGCGGCAATGTCGAGCGAACCCGGGCAAGCCCTGCGGCACGGTGCCTCGCAATCGGCACGGTGATCGCTTAAAAGAAGCTCGAGTGCCGACTTTCGGATGGCCGATATCCCGGGATTTTCCGATTCAATCTCCATCCCCTCTTGTGCCTGGGTAGAGCAGGAGGGAAGTACCTGTCCGTTTTTCCGGTTTCTCACTGCACACACCATGCAGGAGGCTTTATGCACGGCTCCCTCTTTATAACAGAGGGTGGGGATAAAAATCCCGTTCCGGGACGCAACGGTGTAAATGGTTTCGCCCGGTGTAAAGGTATAGGGTTTGTTGTCTATGAAGAGTTGAGCGCTCATGATTTCCTCCCGGCGATATTTTGTTTTTCTATGGCCTCAATGGGGCAGGCCTCCAGACAGAGTCCGCATTTCACACAGAGATCGGTATCGATACGATGTTGCTCGTAAGGGGTATAGGGAATGGCATCGACAGGGCAGACACGGGCACACTTGGTGCAACCGTTGCAATTGTCGAGCACCACATACTCTATCATCCCGGTACAGGTGGCGGTTGGACAGATCCCCTGAATATGCGATTCGTACTCTTCGCGAAAATAGCGAAGCGTGGTGAGTACCGGATTGGGAGCTGTCTTTCCCAGAGCACAGAGGCTCGACTCTTTTACCTGCAAAGCAAGCGACTCGAGCAGGGTGATATCTTCGGGTTTCCCCTTTCCGGAACAGATCTTGTCCAGAATATCGAGCATTCTGCGGATACCTACCCGGCAGAAAGTGCACTTTCCACACGACTGTTCACAGGTAAAGGTGAGAAAATAGCGGGCCATATCTACCATACAGTCGGTATCGTCGAGAACAACCAGCCCTCCCGAACCCATCATGGCTCCCAGGGAGTTAAAGGCTTCGAAATCGATGAGGAGGTCACACTTTTCGGCAGGAATACACCCTCCCGAAGGCCCGCCTACCTGTACAGCCTTGAATCGGCGGCCTTTATCCACACCGCCTCCGATGTCGTGAACCACCTCATTCAGACTGATGCCCATGGGAACCTCAACCAGGCCCCCGTTCATTACCTTTCCGGCCAGCGCAAATACTTTGGTGCCGGGGCTTCCCTGGGTTCCAATGGCCCTGTAGGCAGGAGCACCCTGACGCAGGATGAAGGGAATCTGGCTGAGTGTCTCCACGTTGTTAACTACAGTGGGCAATCCATAGAGTCCCTTTACAGCCGGGTAGGGCGGCCTTTGCTTTGGAAAACCTCTCTCTCCCTCGATCGAGGCAATTAAAGCGGTCTCTTCGCCACAGACAAACGCACCGGCTCCTTCAAAGACGGCCAGGTCGAAGGTAAAGGAGCTGCCCAGAATGTGTGAACCCAAATACCCTTTTTCCCGACACATATCCAGCGCTTTCTTAATCCGCTCAACTGCCAGCGGGTATTCGGCACGGATGTAGAAGAGGCCGTGGGTGGCTCCCACTGCGAAGGCGGCCAGAATGAGTCCCTCGATTACCCGGAAAGGGTAAGATTCCAGTAGCATCCTATCCATAAAGGCTCCGGGGTCGCCCTCATCGCCATTGCAAATCACATATTTCTCGGGAGATTCGGAGGCAGCTACCAGCTCCCATTTTTTCCCTGAAGGGAAGCCGCCACCGCCCCGTCCTCTGATGCCGCTCTCCAGTACAGTCTGCAGCACCCTTTTGGGGTTATTCGATTCAATGGCCTTTTGCAGAGCCGAAAATCCTCCTCTCAGCAAGTAATCGTCCAAATCTAAAGGGGCCATCTCCCCGTATCCTTCGGTTGAGATGTGTTGTTGCTTACTGAGAAAACGGTCTATTACACGGGTTCGTTCGTTGGCAGGGGTATAAAGGACATTGTCCCACGTTAAGTCTGTATGCCAGTTGTCGATCCGGTTCAGCAGGTTGTTCCGCCACTTTTTCAGAGGCGAAGCCGGCTTAAAGTGGTTGTGCAGGATCTCTTTAATCTCAGTAGCTTTTACATTGGGGTAGCGTATCTTCGAACCATCCGGGGTAACGACATCAATGAGCGGTACTTTTTTACACACCCCTACACAACCTACCGATTTTACATCTACATGGATGCCCAATTCTTTACAGGCCACCTCAATCTGTTGGTAGATATCCCGGCTTCCGCTGGCCATACAGCACGAGCCCATTCCCAGATGGATCTCACCGGCTGTCTTTACCCGGGCTTTTTCGGGAGCCGATCCTGAGGCGGTTTGGCTGCGGGAAGCCAAAAAGTCGGCAATCACCTCATTTACCTTTCCGGGGGCAACGTGGCCGTAGGTTTTGTCGTCTATCTGCACCACGGGAGCCAGCGTACAACAACCCAAACAGGCTATCTTTTCGACCGAAAACAGCATGTCGGGCGAGGTACTTTCACCCTCTGCAATTTTTAGTTCGCGCAGAAAGGCATCATAGACATTCGAGGCCCCCTTCACATGGCAGGCCGTTCCGGTGCACACTTTAATCATATGGTCGCCGGCCGGTACCATCCGGAATTGCTGATAAAACGACGAGACGCTGATGAGCTGGGCTCTGTCTATCTCTGTCTTCTCATAGAGTCGCTTTACCGCATCGGAGGGGATATAGTTCCATTCATTCTGGATGGCCTGCAGCAGGGGGATAATCTTATCCCGTCCGGTACCGATACGCGCAATCAGCGTGTCGGTTACCGCGGCGATGTCTACAACGGGTTCATGGTTACAAGCACAACTCATCTTATTTTCCTGCACAATAGAGGCTCTTTTCGGTTCGAATCACAATTTTCCCATCCAGAAAGGCCGGGGTAGTATGGGTCCTTTCGCCGGTTGCTATCTTTTTAACCAGGGCAAAATCCTTGTCGGCATTCAATATATACAAAACACCCGACATATCCATTGCAAAGAGTTTGTTCTCTACAATCATGGGTGAGGAGTAGAACTGGGCGTCGAATTCGTGGGTTTTCCCCAGTTCGCCGGTTTGGAGGTTATAGGCCGCCATGGCGCCATAACTTGTGGCTACAAAGACCTGAGTGGCGGTAGCAACCGGGCTGGCCACCTCGGGCAGATAGTCGTTCATCTCCCAAACTTGCGAACCATCGGCCGCTTTCAGCCCCACCATAGTGGCATTTTCGTTTCCGGCCACAACCATCCCGCCTCCAAAGGCCACGCTGGGCCCCACTTCGGCACTCATACACTCGGTTTGCCAATACTGTTCGCCTGTCAGGGGATTGGTTGGGATGACATAAGGGTTGCCCGTAGTAATCAGTTCATCGCGCGAACCGGTATTCACAATCACCGGCGATGCCCATGAGATCTTCGATTTACGGGTCTGTACCCATTTTTCGGCTCCGGTAGCTGCATCGAGGGCAATGAGTCGGGCTCCCTTGTTATGATCCATCTGAATGATGACTAATCCCTTGAAAATCATTAGCGAGGAGGAGTGTCCATAGTGGTTGTCGGGAACACCCAGATTTTTGGCCCAAAGCCGTTTCCCGTTCATATCGGTGCAGAGAATATCGCCCGAAGCAAAAATGGCACAGACCTGCCTGCCATTGGTTGCCGGAGTGGAGGCTGCCAGCCCGGTATCCTCAGTAACCTCAGGCATACTTGCCGGACTGCCCGAAATATTATCGGCCTTGGCTGTCCACAGGAGTTTCCCTGTGCCCAGGTCGAAAGCGTAGAGTTCGCGGGCCTCACTGTCGGCTCCTGTAAGAAACACTTTGTTGTCGGCGATAATGGGCGAACTGAATCCCGAACGTTTCGGGGCGTCAACTTTCCAAAGAATTCCCTTTCCGGAGGCCAGATCCCAGTCGGTGGGGATATTGCGGGCCGGAGAGTGGCCGTTACCCCCGGTACCCCGGAAACTGAGAACCGTAGAGCCGGGTCCGGTGGCTGCCGGGGCCGCTACAGTTTGTGCGGCACCCTCTGCGGCGGTTTCTGTGGTTTCGGAGGCGATGGCCGAAGTCGGTTCCATCGCGAGGGAGTCGGAAAGCGGGGTGGGTTCGCCGGTTGTTTCTGCCTCACTCTCTGCATCGGCCGGAAGAGCATCCGAAGCCTCTTCATTATTTGATGCATCAGCCATCAGTTCGGTTTCGGACTCTTTGCCTGCCGAACCCTCTGTCCCGGAGGGTAAACGGGTGAGAAAAAGGAATAGCAACACCCCTCCCATATCCCAGGTATTTCCGCGAAAGGCTCTGCATAATCCAGGCATCGAAAGGATCGAGTTCTTTACCCGGAAGCGACTTATATTCGGCATACAACATTCGGAGCGAGAAGATAAGTACCAGAGAGGCAAACAGCAGAATCCAGGTACCGGTTTCAATTTGATGTCTTCCCGTAAAATAGACTTTTCTCGATAAGAGATCCAGTTCGCGGATCTGTTCTTGCAAAGCTGTGTTATCGGGTTCCTGGTCGAGCTGTTGGCGCATGGCTGTCAGGGCAGGCGTGTCGAGCGGGCCGGTGGTGGTGTACATAATTTGGCTTAAGGTGAGCAGGACCGCAAACAGTAGGGCAAATAGCGCCGATACCAGGGCCAGGTTTCTCCACAATTGTTTCATTTCCGGTCTTCTTTTGGATCGTTCGAATTGAGATTTAGAGGGCAATATGAGAAGCAGCGGGCACACGACACACAGTTACCCTTATCGATGAGGTAGCTCTCTCTTTTTCGTTTCAGTGAGAGGGATATCAGGAGCGACCCGAAGAGCATCCCTATAAAACCGCCCACCAGGAGCATGCCCACATGAAAGGTGTTGCGGATTTCTGCCGCCCTGGCATGTAAAGCCTCTTCGACCCCCTCCTGCGACCGGAAGGCCTGAACGTCGAGACTGTTTTCCATCTCGTCGGGATTGGCTCTCAGCAAAATTTCGGACAATACTACGGTTTTGTTACTCAGGGCAAAAGAGGGGGCCATCCTGCTGAATATCCATGCGCCCACAACTACCAGCAGAGGCAGTAATACAAAGTAGAGCAGGATTCGTTTTACCCCCTCCCGGCGAGTTTCGGGTGCCTGGTTCGACTGGGGATAGAGAATGGCATCGGAGGGGCAGGCCGACATGCAGAGTGCACAGGAGACACAGGGCTTGGGGGTGATTACGGCATGGGTAAAGGAGAGTTTCGAAAAAATCTTCAGAAGAGCCCCATAGGGACAGAGAAAACGGCAGTAGGGCCGGCCGGTAAAAATAGAGGCCAGCAGTAGCAATCCCCCAAAAATCATAATGTTGGTGGGGCCTCCCAGGCGGAAGAACCCTACAAAGGGATCGAACTTGCAGATAAGAAAGCTGGTGTGTGTAATGGCAAACAGAATGGAAATGCCCAGATAGATCCAGGGCAGCAGGCCCAATAAACCGCTTAAGGCTTTGGAGATGGGGAAGTTTTTTACGTGAACCAGATCCTGCAGGGCTCCGAAAGGGCAGACACCGGAGCAGAAGATGCGGCCGAAGAGGAGTGCAAAAAAGAGCGGGATAAAGAAATAGGCCCATACCGAAATGGGCAGGATATAGGTGGGATCGGCCATGGCCAGTGCTACATTCTGGATAGACCCCACGGGGCAGACGCATCCCTCTTTAATAAACCCGAACCAGGCAACCGAAACCAGCGAGATGCCGATCACCCACTTGCGCGAACGGCGTTTCAGTACAGCCCAGGCTGCCACCGAGAGCATGGCAATGAGTATGGCTATGTCAATCAGATCGCCCGCCAGTCCGGGGGGCATCAGATGGGTCTCGGAAGGGTACTGATAGCCCGATTCGAAGTCGGGTTTTGGAAATCGGTTTTGTGCCTCTGCAGGAAGCGTTGCCACAAAGAGCAGAAGGGGCAGAAGCCAGCGGGTGAGTGCACTTTTCATTATCCCTGTTTTAGAAGATAGGCCTGATAGGCAGGAATACGCGAGATGGCTCCCGAAGGGCAGACCTGGGCAATGGCGCAATCGTTGCATTGCACACAGATGTTGTGACGGATTTGCAGGTACATGGAGCCGTTCCCGAAGGAGGAGCAGCCCTTTACGCATTTTCCACAGCCGTTGCAGAGCTCTTCGTCTATGT
>CAYVJA010000024.1:0-36715 GCA_964451605.1 uncultured Bacteroidales bacterium
GATTTTGCACAGGTGAAGGGGAGTGGAAAAGTCGATCTTGAAATTACCCGTTTTGCTCTCGATGCGCTGAATATCGACAAACATGGACTCGATCAGATGGATAATAAGATTCTTCGGACCCTGATCGAGAAATTTGGCGGAGGGCCTGTGGGATTAACCACTATTGCCACAGCTGTCAGCGAAGATGCCGGTACAATAGAAGAGGTGTATGAACCCTATCTGATCACGGAGGGATACCTGAAAAGAACCCCAAGGGGCAGAGAGGTTACACCCCTGGCTTACAAAAACCTGGGTATTCTCTTTCCCGGAGCGGAAGGAAGTCTCTTTTAGCAGGGGGAAATCAGCGGATATTCGATGAAAATTGCGACAGAAAACGCACGTCGTTTTCGAAATAGAGACGAATATCTTTGATGTTATATTTTAACATCGCTAATCGTTCGACCCCCATTCCAAAGGCGTACCCTGAATATTTTTTGCTGTCTATATTGCAAAGATCCAAGACATTGCTGTCTACCATTCCACAACCCATCACTTCGAGCCATCCGGTATACTTACAGAGATTACATCCCTTCCCGTTACAGTTGCACGACACATCCATTTCGGCCGAGGGCTCAGTAAAGGGGAAAAAGGAGGGGCGTAAACGGATACGGGTCTGTTCACCGAACATCTCTCTGGCAAAGAAGAGCAGCGTCTGTTTTAGATCGGCAAATGATACATTTTCGTCTATATAGAGTCCTTCTACCTGGTGAAAAATACAGTGCGAACGGGCTGAAATGGCTTCGTTGCGGAACACTCTTCCTGGGCAGATTACCCGAATCGGTGGTTTATTGTTCTCCATGGTTCGCACCTGAATCGATGAGGTGTGAGTGCGCAACAGAATATCGGGATCTTTTTCAATAAAGAAGGTGTCCTGCATATCTCGTGCAGGATGTTCGGGAGGAAAATTCAAGGCGCTGAAAACATGCCAGTCATCCTCTATTTCAGGACCGTTGGCAACTGTAAAACCCAACTTCGAAAAGATATCTTTAATCTCCTCAATTACCAGCGAAACGGGGTGGCGCGAACCGAGCGTCATGGGGAAACCTGGTCTGGTGAAATCTTCGGAGCTCTGTTCATCACCATTACGCTCAACATTCGATTTCATCTCCTCGAACCTTTGCGTAACAAAGTTTTTCAATTGATTCAATTGTTGCCCTACCTCTTTTTTCATTTCGGGCGAAACACTTTTGAAGTCGTCGAATAGCTGGTTCAACTCCCCTTTTTTGCTCAATACCTTCAGCCGGAATTGCTCCAGCTCCTCTGCCGAATGGGCCGCAAATTGTTCGGCTCTCGCTTTCAGCTCCTCTATTTTTTTTAGCATGTGATGCGGATTTTCAGATAGCATGGCAAAAGTACAGTTTTTTCTTCAGGGGAGAATTGTCACGCTGAATTTTATGTCTTTAAGGGGCCTGTCGTTCTTGTCTGTTTGGGTTGCTGCAATTTTATCGAGCACCTCAAAGCCCGAGGTGATCTCGCCAAATACCGTATATCCTCCGTCGAGATGAGGTGTGCCTCCTGTACTCTTATAGAGATTGCGCTTTGTCTCTTCGAATCGGAACGGCTCACTGCTCATCTTCTCTTTACCCTTTTTAATAGCCTCTTCGCGAATTATCTGCAGCGCAACGGGATCATTTTTATCCGGTAGTTTTGCTCTTGCCGCATTGAAGTGGTTCTGCGCTGTTTGGTTTCCCATCTGCTGGTTAATCTGCGCTTCGAATGCCTGTAACTCCTCTTCTGTCAATTTTTTCCCTTGCACAATGTAAAATTGCGATCCCGATGAGGCTTTTTGCGGATTGATCTGATCGGGTTGTCGCGCCGCTGCCAAAGCTCCCTTTTTGTGATAGTGGTTGGGGTTAATCTCGGCAGGCACCGTATAGGACGGGCCTCCGGTTCCCAGTAAAACGCCGGGTTTTGCCGTTTTCGATGCCGGATCGCCAGCCTGAATCATGAAGTCTGCAATGACTCTGTGGAAGGCTTGTCCGTCGTAAAATTTTTCCCGGGCCAATTTGATAAAGTTCTCTTTGTGTTTCGGAGTGTCATCGTATAGATGACCCTTCATGGTACCATAATCGGTGGTTATTACAAATTTTACCGATTGTGCTTCAGCAGGGAGGGTAGCGGCAACAAAACAGAATAATAGCGATACGATCCTGAAAAATGTACTTGTCATGTGGATTCTTTTTTGGAAATTTGCAGCGAAAATACCAATTATTTTAAGGTTCCCGGAATTGGGCGTGATTAATAAATTAGCAGGGCAGACGGTCTTGTACGGTCTCAGTAGTGTGGTTCCCAAGTTTCTGAACTACCTTCTGGTTCCATTTCATACCATTATTGCCTTTCAACCTGCTCAATACGGGGTAGTTACGGAGTTATACGCCTACTTCACCTTTCTGAATATTCTTCTCACATATGGAATGGAGACCGGGTTTTTCCGGTTTTCAAGCCAGGGAGGAAGTAACAAGGTGTTTGGCACCTCTTTCCTTAGCCTCTTTTTCTCCTCGCTTTTTTTTATGGCTGTGGGTATTCTCTTTTCTGAGAAGCTTGCAACCGTGATGGATTATGAAGGGCATGCCAACTATTTTATCTGGTTTGCGCTGATTCTTGGATTCGATGCAATGACCGCCATTCCCTTTGCCCTCTTCAGGCAGCAAAACAGGCCTTTGCGATTTTCGTTCTACAAGATTTTTAATGTTTTTGTTAACCTCTTTTTTAATCTCTTCTTTCTTTGGTATGCACCTGCTCACCAGGATAACCTATTGATTTCCTGGTTTTATCGGCCTGATTGGGGCGTAGAATATGTTTTTCTCTCCAATCTTTTGGCTTCGGCCATGGTTTTTATTCTGCTTATTCCTGATATTTTCCGTCAGCGGCTCTCTTTCGACTCTTTGTTGTGGAAACAGATGATCCGCTATTCACTTCCTCTGATGGCAGGTGGGCTGGTTGGATGTATAAACGAGACACTCGACAGAATTCTGTTGCGTCATCTTCTCCCCGATTCCGTCGATCCGATGGCGCAACTGGGTATTTATGGTGCCAACGTGAAGATGGCTGTGTTAATGACCCTCTTCATTCAGATGTTTCGTTATGCTGCCGAACCCTTTTTCTTTTCGCAGATGAATAAGTCGGATGCGAAACAGAATATGGCTTTGGTGATGAACTATTTTGTTCTGGCTGGGCTCCTTCTTTTTTTGGGCGTAGCGCTCTATATCGATATTTTTAAATATTTCGTGGGGCGTGATTACTGGTCAGGATTGGGTGTCGTTCCCATTCTGTTATTAGCCAATCTTTTCCTGGGCATCTACTTTAATCTTTCTATCTGGTTTAAAATCAATAATATGACCCAATATGGGCTCTATATGGCTTCGATTGGCGCTGCCATTACCCTTTTGGTCAATTTTCTCTTTGTGCCGCGGTTTGGCTACGTAGCTTCGGCCTGGGCTCATCTGCTCTGTTACATTACGGTTTCTGCCATCACGCTATGGTTGGGGAATCGTTTTTACCCTATCCCGTATAATCTGAAGCGGATGGCTGGCTATTTTGCCGTGGCCCTGGTGGTTTATCTCTTTGCGAGCCTGATTTCGATTCGCTCTTTGCCACTCAATTTGCTGAAAAACACACTATTTTTTGCGATATTTGCCTTTTATGCCTGGAAGAAGGAGCAATTCTCGCTTCAAATCCCTTTTCTTGATCGGAGGGGTTCAAGAGAACCCGGTTCTTAAATAGTTGTAGTTATGTTGCAGATAAAGATTGTCAATACCTCGAAACATCCCCTTCCCTCCTACTCTACCATTTTATCGGCCGGCATGGACCTCAGAGCATCTCTTGAGGAGCCGGTGGTGTTGCCTCCCGGAGGCAGAGCCTTAATTAGAACCGGCTTGTTTATTGCGCTTCCTGCAGGATATGAGGCCCAGATTCGCCCCAGAAGCGGCCTGGCCTTCAAATCGGGTGTTACGGTTCTGAATTCCCCGGGTACTATCGATGCCGATTATCGGGGTGAGATAGGCGTTATTCTCATTAACCATTCCGACAAGGCTTTTACCGTGAACGATGGGGAGAGAATTTGCCAGATGGTTATTGCCCGACATGAGACAATAGCCTGGGAACAGGTCGATTCGCTCGATGACACTTCCCGCGGCTCCGGTGGTTTCGGGCATACCGGAGTGCATTAGAATTCAAATGAATATGGCTGTTTAACCTCTTCTTTTATGAAGTATCTGCTCTGGTTTTTGTTGGCCGCTCTTTCGCTGGGCTGCGCTCCGGTAAAACCTCTTACTGGCATGATCCCATTTCCTCAGAAGGATATTCCTTTGGCCATTTCGGAGTTTACAAATACCGAGTATGCTTCCGTCTTTGCAGAGGCTGTTAGAATGAACAGAGCGGGTAACAGGGAATCGGCATCGTCTCTTTTTGAACGTTGCATCGAGATGGATTCTCTGCAACCCCTTGCCTACTACGAACTTTCCCGATTAATGGCGTCAATGCGTAATTTGCCTCTTGCACTGGCTCTGGCTTCCGATGCCCACTATTTGTCGAGTAAAGATGAAACCTATTCGCTTCATCTCGCATCTCTTTTGTCTGCTTCCGGATTGCCTGATTCGGCTGTTTCGGTGCTCCAATCCATCCGAGGGCTCTTTCCCGAATCGCCGGCACTTCTTTATGCGCTTTCGGAATCCTATATGGCGACCGCAAATTTTTCGGCTGCCGATTCGGTGGTTAACCATCTATTACGCGTAGCGCCACGTAATGAGCAGGCTATTTTTCGGAAATATCAGCTTCTTTTGATTCAATCGCGGTTTGAGGAGGCGGGTAAGCTGCTCCATACCTATTCGCGTAAATATCCCGACAACTATAAGTTTTTCTCTGCCCTTGGCGAGTATTATGTCAATTTTAATCAACCCAAAGAGGCATACTCTAATTTTGCCCGAATGGCAGCCCTTAAACCGGATCTTCCAGTCTCTTTTATGGGTATGGTTCGTTTTTATGCCCAGAATGATACGCTCGATTCGCTGCTTCCTCTTACTATTAATTTTCTGTCGGACACCACATTTATCCCTCAGGAAAAATTACAGTTTCTTTACACTCTGGTTAATGACTCTTTAGTGGTTTCGCGCTATAGCGATTTCCTTTTAAGAGCCATTGATGTTGCCTCTGTAGCACTCCCCGAAGAGGGTGGTATCTTTCTTATCTACTCCGATTTTTATAAGAACAGGGGCGATTTTGTGAAGGCCGACACCTATCTGGAGCGGTTGACATCTTTTCGCAGGGAGGATTGTGCCCTTTGGTCGCAGCGTGTGCTTCTTTTGGGGCGGGGTACTGATTACGAAAGACTTCGTGAGGTTTCGTCCGATGCCCTGAACTACTGCAATTCGGCTCCGGTTATTTTCCTGTTTAAAGCAATGGCCGAAACGGAGTTACGTCTTTATACCGATGCAGGGGCTACCGTTAAGGCGGCCCTTCCTTTTCTGGGTACAGATAAAAAAATCCAAAGCACCTTTTACGCGCTGTTGGGGAGTGCCTACAATGGGCAGAAGGAGTATTCGCTTTCGGACGATTTCTTCCGTCTGGCCATCTCCCTTTCGCCCGATGATTACGGGACGCTCAATAATTACAGCTATTTCCTTTCGCTGCGTGGCCAGGATCTTCTGCAGGCAGAAAAGATGATTTTGCGATGTCTTGATGCTGAACCAGACAATGTTACCTATCTTGATACCTACGCCTGGGTGCTTTATAAGTTTTCTCGGTTTTCGGAGGCCGCCACTGTTATGGAGAGAGTTTTTTCGAAGCCCGTTAAGAACGCAGAGGTTTTTTCGCATTATGTACAGATTCTTTATTCTTTAGGGAATACAAAGCGGGCCGATGATCTGTTTGCTGAGATGAAATCTGCGTTTCAGGGCGATGCCTCCTTGTCGACCTATGTTGAACAGATTGAAAAGGTTAGGAATCATGACAACCTTCGCTAAATCCCTTCTATGGGTTGTTTTCTTTAGCCTTCTGGCAACTGCGTGCAGCCAGCGCCGATTTATCCCCTCTTCTTCGGGGGCTATCCTGGAAGGTTCTTTTTTCGATTACCCCTACTCATCCATTACTATAAAAAAGGCTAAATTTCGCTACGAAAACGGCTCTCAGACATTGAGTGGTCTCTCCTCTTTCTATTTGAAAAGCGATTCTGCGTTCTTCTTTACAGCTTCGGTTTTAGGCATGGAGGCAGTAAGGGGAATCCTGTCGCCCGACTCTCTTCTACTTCTCTCCCGGGCCGAACAGACTTTTTATAAGAGTTCGGCTGCTGTTTTCTCTTCTCTCGCCGGATTTCCATTTTCTCCGGCTCTCTTTTTCCCACTATTTTCGGGCATTGCCAGTGAACAGTTGGTGCTGGAGAAGGGTTTTTCTCCGGTGTCGTATGGTTCGAAAAAGGCTCTTTTCCGGGATGCGTCGGGTCGTTATTCCATCGAGTGGCTTTTTTCCGGCCGAGGAACGGGGCTTACAGGGGCTCTCTTTTCTGACCTGGAGAACAAGAGGCAGTGCCAAATTGCTTTATCCGATTTTAAACTGGTTTCCGGTTATCGCATTCCTACCACTATCCGTTTTACTGTTTCGGGTCAGAGTTTTCCTACCAATCCTGAGCTTCTTCTTCAGGTTCAGGAGGTGGTATTTAATGAAAACCGGACGCTACAGCTCATTAAACCCAAATCATACCATGAGGAGCTTTTCAGGTAAGATTTTGCATACTGCATTTCGCCTTTTTGGCGTTTGTCTGGTGCCGGTTTGGGTGTTCTTATCGCCTCTCTCCGGACAGGATTCGCGTTCGGAGCTGGAGGCTAAACGGATGCAGACCCTTAAGGAGATTGAGGAGACGTCGGCTATCCTGAAGCAAAACGAGGCCTCTCAAACTAAGTCTCTTCAGCAGTTGAATCTGCTTGCCTCGCAACTCTCCCAACGTCGGAAGTTATTGTCGCAAATTCTACAAGAGGTTAATGCCGTGGATAGAGACATATCCAAAACTCGTTCCACTATTTCGACGTTAGAAAAAGAGCTCGCCTTAATTCGCAACGAGTATGCTCAACATCTTCGGGATTATCAGAGAAAACAGTACTCTCGGCAAATCTGGCTCTATGTTTTTGGTTCTGAAGATATGACCCAGGCTTACCGTCGCCATAAGTATTTTCAGCAGTACACAAACTCCAGAAGGGCTCGCTACGATTCGGCTATGGTTTATCAGAGCAGGCTTAAAGGCTCGCTGGCACAGTTGGCTTTACAGCGTGAGTCGAAAGATTCTCTTTTGGATATTCAGCAGAATGAGACTAAGAAATTATCCCAAACCAAATCCACTTTCGATTCTCAGTTATCTCGTCTTCGGTCTAACGCTACAAAATTGAAACGTGATCTGGCTTCAAAGAGGGAAGTGGCTAACCGCCTGAATCGGGAGATTGAAGCCCTTATTGTCTCCACAGCTAAGGAAAAGGGTGCCACTTCGGGTGATATTTACAGCAAGCTTACACCCAAGGAGAGGATCATTTCAGATAATTTTGCCGAAAATCAAGGGCGTCTTCCCTGGCCTACCTCGCGAGGAACCATTGTGGGTCTGTATGGTGATCATGCGCATCCGGTACTTAAGGGCGTTATGCTTCCTACAAATCACGGTATTGATATTGCTACAGACAAAAACGCGTCTGTATGTGCTGTCTTTGATGGAGAGGTTTCTAAGATTGTTGCCATTAAAGGCGCAAATTATACCATCATAGTGCGTCATGGAAAGTTTCTTACGGTGTATCAAAATCTGATCAATATCAAGGTTAAACAGGGTGACAAGGTCTCGCGCAATCAGGCCTTGGGCACTGTATTTACTGATCCTGTTGATCAAAGTTCTGTTTATCATTTTGAAGTTTGGGAAGAGATGAAGAAACATAATCCTTCGCTGTGGATAGTTACCCGATAATCATATGTCACTGCAGTTTACCTCTCTGGATATTCCTTTTCGTCTGAAAAACAGGCGTTTAAGAAGAAGTTGGCTTTTGTCTGTTCTCTCTGATCATGGCTTTCAATGCGGAGATATTTCTCTGGTTTTTGTGAGCGATTCTACTATTTTAGAGATGAACAAAACCTACCTTTCGCACGATTATTATACGGATATTCTCACCTTTGGCGAGGCTGTCGATGGGGTTGTTTCTGCCGATTTAGTTATCAGCATTGATACTGTGCGTAGCAATGCGGTTCAATGGGGTTCTACCTTTACTGACGAACTCGACAGGGTGATGGCTCACGGTCTTCTGCACCTGGTAGGTTACGATGATACCTCGGACGATACCAGAACCGTAATGCGGGCCAAAGAGGACTTCTATCTTTCTACTCGCACCTTTGTATGAGCACTCTGCACAAAACGTTTGATGTAATTGTTGTGGGGGCCGGTCATGCCGGATGCGAGGCTGCCGCCGCTGCCGCGGGTATGGGCGCCTCTGTTTTGCTGATTACTATAGATATGGAGCGTACGGCTCAGATGTCATGTAATCCTGCTATGGGAGGAATTGCCAAGGGTCAGATTGTTAGGGAATTAGACGCCTTAGGCGGTTTTTCTGGCATTGTTACAGACAGATCTTCCATCCAGTTCCGTATGTTAAACCGATCGAAGGGGCCTGCAATGTGGAGTCCCAGGTCGCAGTGTGATCGTAAGCGGTTTGTGTTAGAGTGGAGAAGTATTCTTGAGTCGCTTCCAACCCTTTCCATGTGGCAAGATCATGTCACAAGCCTGCTATTTGATGAGGGTAAAGTGGTTGGAGTCTCTACGCGGATGGGTGCCGTATTTCATGGCAGCTCCGTTGTGCTTACAAATGGAACTTTTCTGAATGGGTTAATTCATGTAGGCCGGGTTCAAACTGAGGGTGGGAGAGTGGCCGAACTTGCCTCTAAAGGACTTACTGAGCAGCTTGTGACCCTCGGCTTCGAGACCGGTAGGATGAAAACCGGTACACCCGCTCGACTGGATGGACGCACTATCGACTTTTCTGTGATGGATGTTCAGCATGGCGATGTGGATTGCGGAAAGTTTTCTTATTTGCCTTCTGTTTCTAACCACCCCGATTTAAGACCTTGCTATATTACTTTTACTAATCCGGATACCCATTCCATGCTTGAAAGGGGCCTTATCGATTCGCCTATGTATAACGGCACGATTAAGAGTATTGGCCCTCGCTATTGCCCAAGCATTGAAGATAAGATTGTCACCTTTGCTTCGAAGGATTCTCATCAGCTCTTCCTTGAGCCGGAGGGTGCTGAGACGGAAGAGTACTATATTAATGGCTTTTCTTCATCACTTCCGATGGATATTCAGTTGGCTGCTTTGCGAACTATCAAGGGTCTGGAAAATGTATCCATTTTTCGGCCGGGTTATGCTATTGAATATGATTTTTTCCCACCCACCCAATTATATCATACATTGGAGACTAAACGGGTTGAACACCTCTATTTCGCGGGACAGATCAATGGCACTACCGGTTATGAGGAGGCTGCCGCGCAAGGCTTTATCGCAGGTGTTAATGCGGTTCTTAAGGGTAGGGGAGAGGCTCCATTTCTCCTGGATCGCAGTGAAGCCTACATTGGGGTTCTCATAGATGATCTGGTGACAAAAGGGGTTGACGAACCCTATCGAATGTTTACCTCCCGGGCGGAGTTTCGGATTCTTCTTCGTCAGGATGATGCCGATATGAGACTCACGCCTAAAGCAGAATCTCTGGGCCTGGTTTCAGAGGAAAGAGCAGAGACGCTTCGGTTAAAGCAGGGGGTTCGTGACGAAGTGATGGCTTTCTGTAATTCGGGCCGCGCCATCCCTCAGCTGATGAACGAATTTCTCCTGTCCAGAAACTCTTCGCCTCTCCGTCAATCTATACCCCTGAAAGACCTTATCCTTCGTCCCGAGCTTTCTCTTTTTGACGTGATTCCCTTTTATTCGGAATTCGACAAGATTATTGCTCCTGATCATCATCTTAGAAAAGAGTGTATAGAGGCTGCCGAGATTCTGTTAAAGTACCACGGATATATTGAGCGTGAACGGCTTTTGGCAGAAAAATCTGATCGTCTCGAAAAAATTTTCATAAAGCCCGATTTCGACTATAAGTCGCTACAGTCTCTCTCCTTCGAAGCTCGGGCCAAACTATCCAAAATCAAGCCTGCCACCTTAGGCCAGGCCGCCCGTATTCCCGGAGTCAGCCCTGCAGACATCCAAGTGCTGCTTGTTTATTTAGGTAGGTAAACCCTCTTGCTTTTTCGGGATTGTTCCACGTGAAACAGTGCGCTTCGCGCGAATGCTCTAATGCTCTAATGCTCTAATTCTGCGCTTCGCGCTCTGGTGCGCTTCGCGCAAATGGTTAATGTTGAACGGTTAATGATGCGCTTCGCGTATGCGAAGTTGTGTAACAGTTTCGCAGTGATTTGAAAATTTGGATAACATGGGATGTAGCCGTTTGGAGGTAACTGCCTTTGAGACAACCGGAGAAGTTGGGCGGGGCCCCATCGCTTTCAATGAGCGCTAAAAAGAGGAGCTGTCTTTGCGAAGCGAGATCTTCTCTTTTAGCGAATGAGAGCGCGAATGGGTCGACAAACTTATCTTGTCGAAGAGGCAGTTACCTCCAATTAGGCAAAGCGCATCACTTCGGTAATTTATTATTGCCCGTCAGTGCAGCTTTTGTGCATTGTTTGACTGGCATCGAACATGCATTTTTTGTTTTATTTTCGTCTTTTGTATATAATTCAAATTTCCTATAGATGGCCATAATCTCTATTCTGCGTTTAATTTGTGGCCTTATATCTATACATTGCTTTAATTGGGATGCGCTTATTGTTTCCTAATCTGAATTGTAACGTGATTACAGGGTGTTATTGTTCCACGTGAAACAATTTTTTGGCTGGTTTTGGAGTGTCGCGGATGTTGGAATAGGGGGATGGATGGATCTTTTGCATAACTTTGTATTTGTGATCATATTTAGGGTGTATGGATTCTGATTTATCTCTACAGTTGCCTCTCTTATCGAGGGTTTCGGAGCTTCCGGAGCTTCCCGGTGTCTATCAGTATTTGGATGGCGGCGGTGCAATTATTTATGTGGGGAAGGCGAAGAATCTGCGAAAGAGAGTCTCTTCCTATTTTATGGAGGGCGCTAATCTTACGCCAAAGACCCGTGTTTTGGTATCGAAGATTCGTGATTTGCGATTTATTGTAGTCGATACGGAGAATGATGCGTTGTTGTTGGAAAATTCTTTGATTAAGCAACATCGTCCACGCTATAATGTTTTGCTGAAAGATGATAAGACATATCCATGGATTGCGATTACTAATGAGCCTTTCCCAAGGGTAATTTCTACCCGAAAGTTGGTTAGAGACGGCACACTCTATTTTGGGCCCTATTCTTCTGCTTATATGGTTAAAACGCTTTTGGGGCTTGTGCATCAGCTTTTTCAACTGCGTATCTGTAAAAAAGCACTTTCCCCTGATTCTGTAGCCCAACAGAAATGGAAGGTGTGCCTGGAATTCCATATCAAGAATTGCAAGGCGCCCTGCGTGGGTTTTCAGTCGGAGTCCGACTATATGGAGGCTGTGGAGCAGGTTAAGAGGATTCTCAGGGGCGATTTTCATCTGGTTACCCGTTTTTTGACGGATCAAATGGATGCGTTTGCAAGCGCATTTCGATTTGAAGAGGCCGAAGGTGTTAAGCAGAAATTGTTGTTGTTGGAGAAGTTTCAACGTTCGTCGATTGTTGTGGATACACGGTATCGCGATCTCGATATTTATAGCCTGGTCGAGGATCTGAAAAGCGCTTTTGTGCAGTTTTTGAAGGTGCGGAATGGGGCAATTGTACAGTCTTACTCGCTCGAGATCGTGAAGCGAATGGATGAATCGCCTGAAGATCTGTTGTTGTTTGCGGTTCTTCATATCAGAGAGCTTCTCGAGAGCAAATCGCCGGAGATTGTGCTCCCTTTTTCCATTGCTTTGCCTGACGCTTCCGTGGTGGTTACTGTCCCAAAGACGGGTGATAAGAAGCGACTTCTTGATCTTGCCCTGAAGAATGTCAAGGCGTTTCAGTTGGAGCGACATAATCAGACTGCCCGTCTCGATCCGGGTCGGCATGCCCGTCGGAATCTCTCCACGCTTCAGCGAGATTTGCGCCTTCCGGTCTATCCACGCCATATTGAGTGTTTCGATAACTCTAATCTACTCGGAAATCATCCTGTTTCGGCTTGTGTGGTTTTTAAGGAGGGAAAGCCGAGCAAAGGAGATTATCGGCATTATCATGTGAAGACGGTGAAGGGGGCAAACGACTTTGCCACCATGGAGGAGATTATCGAACGACGATACTCCCGTCTTTTAGCCGATAAGGAGTCGCTCCCGCAGTTGGTGGTTGTGGACGGGGGGAAGGGACAGTTGAGTTCTGCCTTGAAGGTGTTCGATAAGTTGGGTATCCGCCACACGGTCTCTCTGGTGGGACTGGCCGAGCGACTTGAGGAACTCTATTTTCCCGACGATCCGGTTCCCCTCTATCTGGATAAAAATTCAGAGTCGTTGAAACTTATACAAAGTCTTAGGAATGAGGCGCATAGGTTCGGAATAACCTTCCACAGAAAAGTGCGTTCGAAAGGGATGCTGGATTCCTTTTGGGAAACGTTGCCCGGGCTGGGGAACTCATTAAAAGAGAGGCTTATGCAACATTTTCGTACTCCGGGGGCCTTAAAGTCTGCTCCGGCCGATGAGTTGGCTTCGCTTTTGGGCCAAAAGAGGGGTGCAAAACTCTATGCGCAGTTAAAGGAGTTATAAGCCGGTTTTTTCCAAAATTTTGGCAGTTGCGCCAATGTTTCGCTCTACGTAGCTTCCTGCCCGGCGTCCCTCCTCCTCCCGGAGAGCCGGTTTTTCCAGGTAACTGTCTACTTTGGCGGCGAAACCCTTGTATTCATTGATAGAAAAAGCGCCTCCGATTTTGGTTAAATCAACTGCCTCCTGGAATTTTCTGTAATAGGGGCCAAATAGAACCGGGAGCCCGAAGGTGGCAGCTTCGAGGGTGTTATGGATGCCTTTCCCGAAGCCGCCTCCAATCATCGCCACCTTTCCAAATCGGTAGAGCGAAGAGAGAAGCCCGATGTTGTCGATTATCAGAACTCTTGCCGTGGCGAATCCGGGGGTATTGCGTTCGGAGTAGCAAACGGTCTCAACCGTAAACGACTCTTTCAATTTTTGGATTCGTTGCGGATAGATTTCATGAGGTGCAACAATTGCCTTAATTGGCAGAGAGCTGTTATTCATGTATTTGACAAGAATCTCTTCGTCGGGAGGCCAGGTGCTGCCGGCAACAATGCACCATGCGTCTTTGGCAAATGCCTCTACCTCTGGCAGAGGTTTTGTTTGTGACGCAATCTTACTGACTCTGTCGAAACGGGTGTCGCCCGAAACAGAGGTGTGTATAACGCCTGCCGATTGAAGGAGTCGCTCAGAGCGCTCATTTTGTACAAAAATGTGGGTGAAGAGATGTAACATCGACAGGTACCATCGTCCGAGAGGTTTAAAAAAGATCTGATTTTCTCTGAAGTTTGCCGAAATCAGATAGGTTTCGATATTTCGGTTTTTAAGGGTCTTCAGGTAGAAATACCAGAATTCGTACTTCACAAAAAAGACCTTTTCGGGTTGGACCAAATCAAGAAATCGCCGGGCATGAGCCGGTGAGTCGGAAGGAAGATAAAAAAGATAATGGGGGAGAGGATCGTTTTTTCGGACTTCGTATCCCGAAGGAGAGAAAAAGGTGAGAAACAGTTTTAGCTCGGGATTTCTTCTGCGAATCTCTTCGAATAGAGGCTTCCCCTGTTCATACTCGCCCAAAGAGGCGCAGTGCATCCATATCCGCCTTTCGCCTGGCTTTACAGCCTTTGCAATCTCCCTAAGCAGGTTTCTGCGGCCACGTGTCCATTGACGGGCTTTTTCGTTGCCGAAAAGAGCCGCCGTGTGAATGGCCAGGGTATATAGACGTACCCCGGCATAATAGAGAATCTTCATGATTCGCAAATCAATTTTCGGTACAAATGTACAGGTTGCGTTTGGATTTCTCCATTTCTCCTCCTCTCTATTTTTATGTTGCACAACTTGCTTCTTATCTGCTTCTTAGACCTGTAAACCCTGCTTTTTGGTTCTTTAAACTTCTGATATGTAGGCGCATATACATTCGTTAATAACTCCATAGCTTCTGTTAATAAAAGGGAGACACATACGGTTCTTTTACGGATTGGAGGGGTTAATTTTGGCAGACGACTTCTTTCGGGATCCTGAAAAGGCTAACCGGCTCATCGTTACTACCCAACAACTACACTAATGAAGAAGAAAATGCCTGCTATCGAAACGGAACAGGGAGGTGCAACCGCCGGCCTTACGAAACCGCGTGTTAACGCTACTTATAGCTTTAATGAGGCTTACGACGCTTCTCTTGCCTATTTTGCTGGCGACGAGCTCGCCGCAAAGGTTTGGGTAACCAAATATGCCCTTAAGGATTCGTTTGGGAATATCTACGAGCGCGATCCCAACGATATGCATCGGCGTATTGCATCGGAGGTAGCCAGAATTGATGCGGCCTACCCCAACCCTCTTTCGTTCGATGATATTTTCGAGCTTCTTCGGAACTTCCGTTATATCATTCCTCAGGGAAGCCCTATGACCGGGATTGGTAATCCGTTTCAGATAGCCTCCCTCTCAAATTGTTTTGTGATTGGGAACGACCGCCCTGCCGACTCCTATGGCGGAATTATGAAGATAGACCAGGAGCAGGTTCAGTTAATGAAGCGCCGGGGTGGTGTAGGGCATGATCTTTCACATATCAGGCCTCACGGTTCGCCCGTATTAAACAGCGCACTTACCTCAACGGGCGTGGTTTCGTTTATGGAGCGCTACTCGAATTCTACCCGCGAAGTGGCCCAGGATGGTCGTCGTGGTGCCCTTATGTTGAGCATATCCATTAAGCATCCCGATGCCGAGGAGTTTATCGATGCCAAAATGGACTCCGGAAAAATTACCGGCGCCAACGTTTCGGTTAAAATCGACGACGCCTTTATGCGCTCGGTTCTTTCTGGCGAACCCTATTCGCAGCAGTATCCTGTTGACGCATCTGAGCCTCGTTACGAAAAGAAGACGGATGCACGGCTTCTTTGGGATAAGATTATTCATAATGCATGGAAGTCGGCCGAACCGGGCGTGCTTTTCTGGGATACCATTATCCGGGAATCTGTGCCCGACTGCTATGCGGCTATGGGCTTCCGCACTACCTCTACCAACCCTTGCGGTGAGATTCCGCTTTGCCCTTACGACAGCTGCCGTCTGTTGGCTATTAACCTTTACAGCTATGTAGAGCATCCCTTTACCGAAAAAGCCTCCTTTAATTTCGACCTTTTCCGGAAGCATGTTGCCTATGCGCAGCGGATTATGGATGATATCATTGATTTGGAGGCCGAAAAAATTGATGCCATTCTGGAGAAGATTCATAACGATCCGGAAGATGAGGAGGTAAAACGGGTTGAACGCCTCCTTTGGGAGAACATTCGCAAGAAGACCCTTCAGGGTCGGAGAACGGGTATCGGGATTACTGCCGAAGGAGATATGTTGGCGGCGCTGGGGTTGATTTACGGTACCGAAGAGGCTACGGAATTTGCGGTTACGGTTCAACGTACGCTTGCGCTGGAAGCCTATAGAGCGTCGGTTCAGATGGCGCGTGACCGGGGTGCATTCCCCATCTTCTCGGCCGAGCTGGAGAAGGATAATCCATTTATTACCCGTCTGAAAGAGGCCGACGAGGCACTATATAACGATATGGTGGCCTACGGCCGCAGAAACATTGCTCTGTTGACCATTGCCCCTACAGGGAGCACCAGCCTGATGTCGCAGACCACTTCGGGTATTGAACCGGTTTTCCGGCCCGTGTACAAGCGACGCAGAAAGGTTAATCCTAACGACGTCAACGTTACCGTGGCATTTACCGATGAGAATGGTGATAGTTTCGAGGAGTATTATGTGTTCCACCACAAATTTCTCACCTGGCTTTCGGTTAACGGACACAATCCGGAGGCCATTATGAAGGCCGACGACAACACCATCGAAGAGTTGGTAAAACTGTCGCCTTATAATAAAGCCACTTCCAATGATGTCGATTGGCTCAGCAAGGTCGATATGCAGGGGAGGATTCAGAAATGGGTCGATCACTCCATTAGCGTTACCATTAATCTCCCCGAGAATGTCGACGAGGAGTTAGTGGGTAAACTTTACGTGAAAGCTTGGGAGGTAGGGTGCAAGGGAATTACCGTTTACAGAGAGGGCTCCCGTTCTGGAGTTCTGATTTCGAAAAAGTCCGAATCGGCCCCTGAATCGAACCCGAATCCCACCCTTCCTTTTCAGTTTGATCAGCCTGCAAAGCGGCCAAGAGAACTCGATGCAGAGATTATCCGATTTAAGAACAACAATGAGGAGTGGATTGCCTTTATCGGCCTTTCGAACGGCTATCCCTACGAAATCTTTACAGGTAAAACCGAAGATGATGTTCTGCCTATTCCCCGCTCTATCACACAGGGAAAGATTATCAAGGTGAAGGACGAGGATGGATCTAAACGGTACGATTTTCAATACACCGACCGATATGGGTATAAAAACACCATGGGAGGTCTCTCACGTACCTTTAACAAGGAGTATTGGAACTACGCCAAACTCATTTCCGGCGTTCTCCGTTACCGGATGCCCATTCTTGATGTCGTGCATCTGGTCTCCTCTCTCAGTCTCGACAGTGAAGCCATTAATACCTGGAAGAACGGCGTTGTCAGGGCTTTAAAGAAGTACATTCCCGATGGTACAGAGGCAACTAAACAGAAGTGCCCTAATTGCGGTAGTGAAGGGCTAGTCTATCAGGAGGGTTGTCTGACCTGTAATGCATGCGGCCATTCCAAGTGCGGGTAATCCCCCCGGTTTCGTGTCGCAGTAACAAAGAGGCAGCCCAACGGAGATCCGGGGCTGCCTCTTTTAATTGAATGCCGCTTTGGGGTAAGCAGAGGTTACAACATACGATTTTTGATCATGTATTCGGCAATCTGAACGGCGTTCAGAGCCGCTCCTTTTCTAATCTGATCGCCTACACACCAGAAGTGGATGCCGTTGGGATCGGTGATATCCTGGCGGATTCTTCCCACGAATACAGGATCCTGATCGGCTGCAAACAGGGGCATCGGGTAAATCGATTTAGAGGGATCGTCCTGAACGGCGACTCCCTCGGCCTTTTCGAAGGCTGAACGAACTTGCGCCAGGGTCAGGGGGCTTTCAGTTTCGGCCCAGACTACTTCGGAGTGGGCTCTGTAAACAGGAACACGCACGGTTGTGGCACTAACCGAAAGATTACTATTCAGAATTTTTCGGGTTTCGTTATGCATCTTCATCTCCTCTTTGGTGTAATCGTTATCGGTGAACACATCAATTTGAGGAATCAGATTAAAAGCCAGCTGATACTTGAACTTATCGATGGTTACCGGTTGGCCTGCAAGAACAGAACGAGTCTGATCGGTAAGCTCCTGCATAGCGGCTGCTCCCGCACCGCTCGATGCCTGATAGGTGGCAACATGGACCCGCTTAACGGGCGAAAGGTCGTGAATGGGCTTGAGGGCAACCACCAGGATAATTGTAGAGCAGTTGGGGTTTGCAATGATATTTCTGGGTCTGTCTGCACAGGCAAGAGGATTGACCTCGGGCACAACCAAAGGAACGTCCTTATCCATGCGGAAAGCACTTGAATTATCAATCATAACGGCTCCAAACTTAGTGATATCGGGTGCAAACTCTCTCGAAGTTCCCGCACCGGCCGAAGTCAACGCAATGTCAATGCCTTTGAAGTCGTCGTTATGTTTAAGCTCTTTAACCTTAATGGATTTTCCGCGGAAGGTATATTCACTCCCGGCACTTCTTGCCGAACCAAAAAGGACGAGCTCGTCCATGGGAAGGCTCCGTTGCTCAAGAACTCTCAGGAATTCCTGGCCAACCGCCCCGCTAACACCAACGATAGCAATCTTCATAAAGTATTGAATTAGTAATTATTACTTTTCGCCAGCACCATTGCTGACCGGGCAAAAATATGAATAATAATGAGATGGCGTATTGGAGAATGTAAAATTCTCAGAAAAAGAACAATCTCTCCCTTGCCGGTTTTCCTCGTTTTTCAGGGCACCGGATCGTAGCCGTGCCCTCCCCAGGGATGACAGGAAAGAAGCCGTTTTAGCGCAAGCCAGCCGCCTTTAAACGGGCCGTACCGTTTTATTGCCTCCAGCGCGTACGCCGAACAGGTGGGGGTGTACCTGCAGGTGGGTGGTTTATGGGGGGATATGGCCAGTTGATAGAAGCGTATCAACTTGATAAAAATGGCTTCAATCAGCCTGACAAAAAGCGACAGCAATTTCACGGTTGATTTTTTGAATGCTCTCTTCTATCTGCAAATAGGATTCTTCTCTCTTTGCGATGTAAATGTAGGCAATATTAAGAGGCTGTAATACAAGATCCTCACTACACGAGATGCGGTTTTTCCGATAAGCTTCGCGGGCTTGTCTTCTGATTCGGTTTCGAACCACTGCCCTTTTAAAGATGCGCTTGGGAACCGAAAAGAGTACTTTAACAACAGCATTATTAACAGGCTCTTCGGTTTCCGACCCCAAAGTGGAAGCGGGAGACGAAGGGGAATCCGAATGGGACACAACCACTTTGAAAGGATACGAAAAGAAACTTTTGCCGTTCGTGAAGAGATCCTGAATGGCACTTTGGCGGCAGAGGCGCTCCTCTTTTCCGAAAGAATGGTTGTGCGAAGATCTCAATTCACTTTTTGTTGTGCTCTTTCAGAAACAGCTCCAGGGCCATTGTCATGGAGGGAGCCTCCGGAAGAGGAGCCTGAATATCAAGGCGCAATCCGGCATCAATCACCGCTTTAGCGGTAGAGGCTCCAAAACTGGCAATGATGGTTTCTCCCTGCACAAAGTCGGGGAAATTGGTTTGAAGCGACTTGATTTCTGACGGGCTGTAAAAGACAAGGAGGTCGTAATCTTCGGTGGGAACCTTTTTGATTTCGCAACAGACGGTCTTATAGAGAACCGCCTGCGTATACTTAAGCCTCTGCTTTTCAAGCATTTGGGGCAACTCCTGAGAGGATTGATTCGACATGGGCACAAAATATTTCTCATCTTTGTGCTTTGCCAAAATATCAACTAACTCCTGGGGCGTCGATTTCCCGTGGAAGATCTTTCTTTTCCTGTAAACAATGTATTTCTGCAGGTAAAAAGCCACCGATTCGGAGATACAAAAATACTTCATGGTGTCGGGCACCTGCAGACGCAGCTCTTCTAAGAGAGTGAAGAAGTGGTCGATTGCCGTTTTGCTCGTAAAAACAATTCCCGTATGCGAAAGGATGTCTATTCTGCTCTGCCTGAACTCTCTGGCAGTCACTCCCTCTACCCTGATAAAGGGGCAAAAATCGATCTTCAGGTTGAACTTCTCGGCCAATTCAAAATAAGGAGACTTTTCTGATTCGGCAGGTTGAGGTTGCGATACTAGTATTCTTTTGATTTTCACCACGGTAAGTAGTTGAATTACTATGCGTAAAGCCGGTAGGTTTAACTCTGGAACAGCAATTTTGCCACTACAAGAATGGGCAAAATTTCGAATGTGCAAATATACGCAATCAAATAATATTGTTGTTCTCTGTCGCCCTCAATTAATCGGATCCACTGGTAAATCAAGGCAAAGACGTACATGAGAACCACCAGAATCATGGCCCCGATGACCCATATCAGAGCGCTTTCCGGAAGTAACGGGACGGTTGCTACCAAGGGGAAGAGCGCCGCGCCGATTCCCTTGATTCCCAAGAAAAATACAAAGTTATAGTGATCGGCAACAGCCGGTTGCAGAAAGACAAAGCCCAAAAACTTGTGAAAGGAGGCTTTCGTGGCCAACCAGAGGCCGACACCACCGAAAAAGAGCAGGAGGGTGGGCCAAACTTCTGTATAGCGGAACCCGGATCCCTGTTTAAACCAGGACACAGCGGTGAAGAGGGCAAGTGGAGCAGTGACCAGAAATACTAACAAAAGGTTTAGAGAAACCCGCGAAAAGATAAGATTGCGTTCGGCATGAATGCGACGGATAGCCACTTTGCTAAAGGGCGCAAGCAGAAGTTCTCCGAAGCTGCGTCTGTAGAAATAGCTGTTTTGGGCAAATAGGGCCAGCATCATGAACAGGAGTAAGACAATGCCTTCGGAATAGCGCGTTTCGCGCGGAGTCCCGTCGAATAGCCGTTTGTACGGGAGTACAGTAGTATCTTCCGTTTCTACCCGCCTGATATAGGCATCCCCCTCTTCCCGGGATTTTGTGAAGGCACTCACGCCAGGATGGTCCGAAACCTGAAGAACATGCTGTCCGGAGTCTGGAGAGGCTATTGCCGATGGGGATGAGGGGCTCATTTGAAAAAAGCGGCAGTTATTCGGGATTTCTGGAATCGAGCCAAAGGGTAACAGGCCCGTCGTTACATAGCGAGACTTTCATGTCGGCACCAAAAATGCCCGTCGAAACAGGCGATTGTAAGCGGGTGCCGAGTGTAGTATTGAAGTAGTCGTAAAGAGGAATAGCCACCTCGGGTACTGCCGCGCGAATAAACGACGGGCGGTTCCCTTTTTTTGCAGAGGCCATCAAGGTGAACTGGCTCACAACCATTGCACTGCCATTAACCTCCGAAACCGACAGATTCATCTTTCCCTGTGAATCGGAAAAGATACGAAGTGCAGCCAGTTTTCGGGTGAGCCAATCGGCATCCTCACGAGTATCGGAAGTCTCTATTCCAAGGAAAATAAGCATGCCCAGATGCATAGAGGCATGTACTCTGCCTTCAATTTCGACCGAAGCCCTGCTTACCCGTTGAACGAGCACTCTCATTACTGATGGTTTTAGCTACAAAAGTAGAGCATTCCGTTGGTTTATAAAAAATGTTAAGGAGACAAATTCCCCACTTTAATTTTTTATTCAAGACAATAATGCTTAACTTTATAGCTCATTACGACGTCTAACTAAATCCTTAAGTCATGTATATTACCTTCAATGAGCTCAGGAGAATTAAGGACAATCTTCCTTCGGGCAGCATGAGAGAGATTGCTGCAAAGTTGAACATTTCTGAGGACACTGTCAGAAACTATTTCGGAGGAAGCCATTATCACAGCGGGGAGAGTGTTGGTTTACATGTTGAACAAGGACCCGATGGAGGTGTTGTTCTGCTTGAGGACTCTACAATTCTTGAAGTCGCCAAACAGATCATTGCCGAATCATCCGCTGCAGGTGAATCCTGACACGGGGTGCAGCGGATGAGAACGGGGCAAATGTTGAAATACTTTATGCCCCGTTTTTTTATGCCCTTTCAACTCCTTTTTTCGCCGGAAAAGCGCTCACTAACCTAGAATACCATGCATTACCGGATATTTTTACCCATTCTGGCATTTGTCCTGTCGGTGTCGTGTTCGCAGTCGTATAATCAATTATCGAAGACCGAGCTTCTCGACGGCTGGGATTTGCTGTTTAACGGCAGCTCTCTTGAGGGTTGGCGAAGTTATGGACTGGCGGTGGTCACCGGCCCCTGGGCCATTGAGGATGAGACATTAAAAGGGCTCGGCGAGCCCGGAATAACGGGATTTCTTGTCACTGAGAAAGCGTTCGAAAACTTTATCCTCTCTTTCGAATGGAAGGCACTTCCCGGGGGCGAGGCAGGAGTCTATTATCACGTAGTGGAGCGTCCCGGTTTCGACACGCCCATCTGTTCCGGTCCGAAGTTTCAGATTTTTCCTTTGGATTCTAATCGTCAACCTTCCAATCGAACTCTCCTGACCGGTGCCGATTATTTGATGCACCCGCCGGCTCCCGTGACCCGGAAGTTGAATGCGGGGGAGTGGAACCAATCTACGATTGTATTTGATAATGGCAAGGTTGAGCATTGGCTGAACGGGGAAAGGGTGTTACAGTTTGATGCCTGGAGCGATGAGTGGTTTTCCTTACGCAACCAGAAAGGAGAGCGTTTGGCGGCAGAGTACGGGCTGGCACGTTCGGGGCATATTGCGTTACAGGTATCGGACGCACCTTGCTGGTACAGAAAGATTAAGGTTAAGCGGCTTCCCCGTTCGGCAGGTAAGGTTGAGTCGCTTTTCAACGGCCGTGATCTTACGGGATGGGATCGGTATGGTACCGAAAAGTGGTTTGTAGAAGACAGTTTGTTGATTTGCGAAAGTGGTCCTGACAAACAGTATGGATATTTGGCTACCCGCTGTTATTATGATGATTTTGAATTCTCGGCCGACTTCAAGCCGGAGGCAAACGGCAATAGCGGTGTCTTTTTTAGATCGTATATAGAGGGCATACGAGTTTCGAGCTAGCAGGTAGAGGTTGCTCCTCCTAATCAGGACACGGGAGGAATTTACGAATCGTACGGCAGGGGATGGTTGCAGCAGATCCCCGACGAGAAAGAGCAAATTTTACAGCCCGGAGAGTGGAACCGACTTCGAATCAGGGTGGAGGGCGGAAGAGTCACTACCTGGCTTAACGACAAGCAGATGGTCGATTTCACCGATGAGTTGATTGCCAATACGCCCGGGAGAATCGCCCTTCAAATTCATGATGGCGGGGGTATTCGGGTATTGTGGAAAAACTTATGGGTTAAGTCGCTATAAACTTTCGCCGAGACGTTCCTGCGCCATTCTTATGAGCCGATCCGACGAAGCAACCCGCTCACAGGCGCCCCGCAGTTCATGCAGCCCTTTGGGCCATGGAGCCCTGTCGAGGAGCCAGCGCAGGTGTGCGATGGCCGGAGGGATACTCTCCAGAAAGAGAGGCTTCTTTTCGAATATTCCCCGATATCCGTAAGCACCCATAGCCTGCATGGTTCGGATCAGGGCGTAGGCGTAGTAGTACATTTTAAATCTGTCTCTGTCAACGGAAATAAAGGCCTGTAAACTATCCAGATACCACTCCAGCATCTCTTCCCGAAAGGATTCGGGAAGAGCGGTTTTGGCTTCGAACAGAAGTGAAGCGATATCGTACTGAAGCGCTCCTTTTCTTCCTCCCTGATAGTCTATAAAATAGGGATTTCCGTTACACAGCATGATATTACGCGACTGAAAGTCGCGGTAGAGAAAATAGTGGGTATCGGTTTCGAGTAGATAACGGCCGAAATTTCGAAAATCCTCTTCCAGTAACTGCTCATCGAACAGCACTCCCGAAAAACGGAGAAAGTAGTATTTAAAATAGTTCATATCCCAGGCCATCGATTGTTCGTCGAAAGCTGCCCTGGGATAACAGACCGAATAATCGAACTTCTCATTACCGCTCAATTGGAATCGGACCAGCCAGGCAATGGATTCCTGATAGGCCTTTTTGACCGATGGGTTGATCCCTTTGTGATGCTCTTCCCTCTCCAGAAAACGCAACAGGGTGGTATCGCCCAAATCTTCCATCAGATAGGCACAGGAGTCGGGCGAAACGGAGTAAATTTCGGGTACGGGCAGCCCCTCACCCCTGAAGTAGGCTGAGAAGGCCAGGAAAGCCCTATTTTCTCTGATCTCTTCGTGAAAGGCTCCTATACAACCTGTTTTATTGCCCTGCATTCGGAAATAACTTCTGCTCGACCCGGAGGGCGGCAGGGGAACCACTTCCGAAGGATTCGATCCGAACCGTTCGGAGTAAAGGTTCTGTAGGGTAACAATTCTCTTATCCTGCATGATTTTCGAGTGTTTTAAGATCGGAAATCCGTTCTGTCAACTCAATAAACTGTTGAACCGAGAGCTGCTCAGGTCTCAGAAGAAAGATGGGGTCTGAGGGCCGGGCTCCTCCCAGAAGGGGTTTGAGCGAGTTCAGAAGGGTTTTTCTTCGCTGGTTAAACCCGGTTTTGACCACCTGTTTAAAGAGTGTTTCGTCACACGGGAGAGGGCTGTTTCGACTTCGGACCAGTCGAATTACCCCCGATTTGACCTTTGGAGGGGGAGTGAAAACATGTTCATGCACAGTAAACAGGTACTCGATGGTGTAATAGGCTTGCAATAACACACTCAGAATTCCATAGGTTTTGCTCCCCGGAGGAGCTGCAATCCTTTCGGCCACCTCCTTTTGAATCATACATACCACCTGAGGAATCTGGTTCCTGTGGTCCAGAACCTGAAAGAAAATTTGCGAGGAGATGTTGTAGGGGAGATTTCCAATCAGAGAGACTTCTCCCGGGAAATGAGCCGAAAGGTCGAACCGCAAAAAATCCTCCTGGAACAGCTTCTCTCTTATCGAAGGGAACTGTTGGGTAAGGTAGTCGACCGATTCGCGGTCTATTTCTACAAAGCAGGTGTCGATGTGAGTTTTCTGAAGCAGAATGGCCGAGAGGACTCCTTTCCCGGGGCCAATCTCCAGCACTTTTTCCGAAAGTCCGGGGATTAACGATTCAACAATCTGGTTTGCAATGTGGGTATCATGCAGGAAGTGTTGACCCAGGTGCTTTTTTGCACGTACTGATATCATGGATGATAGAGATAATTGGCAAAGGAATAAGAAATCGCCGATTATTCATGGGTAAAGTCCATAAAAAGTGATTGTTTCGTATCTTTACCCGGAAACCTTTCTCCGATTACCTATGAAAAAGTTTGCTGTTATATTATCAGGCTGTGGCGTTTACGACGGTTCCGAAATTCATGAGGCCACCCTCACTCTGTTGGCCATCAGTAAGGCCGGGGCATCGTATGCCATTTTTGCCCCCGACAAACCCATGGCTCATGTCGTGAATCACCTCACGGGAGAGGTTATGCCTGAGAGCCGGAATGTATTGGTGGAATCGGCACGTATTGCCAGGGGAGCCATTTCTGCAATCGAATTGTACAATCCCAAAATGTTCGACGGACTTATCCTGCCCGGTGGTTTTGGCGCCGCGAAGAATCTGAGTAATTTTGCCTTTACTGAATCGCATTTCGAGGTCGACCACCAGGTTGCAGCAGCTATTACAGCAACCCGCAAGGCGTCAAAACCCATTGCTGCACTTTGTATTGCCCCCGTGCTGCTGGCTTCCGTTCTGCGTGATATTGAGTGTACCATTGGAAATGACCCGGGAACCATTTCCAGAATCGAGGGGATTGGCGCCAGACATACAGAAACGGGTCCGGACGAAATCTGTATCGATAGAGAGAACAAGATTGTTACCTCTCCCTGCTACATGGTTAACACAGATATTTTGAAGGTGTCGAAAGGAATCGAGAATGTGATTAAAGCTATGCTGATGCTTCAATAAAGGATTGAAGCCTGCAGTATCTGCAGATGTCTAATTTCCCAGTTCCGACAAGAATTTGATGCGAACCAGGCGGATCTCCTCTTCGGAATAATCACTACCCAGCTCCTTTGCTGCATCTTCGAGCGAGTCGGTTTCGGCATCCTCCTTAAAGTAGGCGTAGATATCCTCCACGTGTTCCTCGTCCATTTCGTTCTCTATGTGGTAGTTGATATTCAGTTTGGTGCCGGAATTCACAATGGCCTCAATCTCGGACAGCAGCTGGTCGTACTCCAGGTTTTTTGCGTCGGCAATATCGTGAAGGTCCATTTTTCGATCGATCGATTGGATGATATAGACTTTTATACCCGACTTATTTACCACCGATTTTACTACCATATCCTGGGGCCTGATGATTTCCTTTTCAGCCACGTATTGTCGGATAACCTCTACAAACTCTTTCCCGAATCGTTGTGCCTTTCCGGCTCCAACCCCCGTGATATTCTGCAATTCGGCAAGGCTAACGGGGTACTGAATACACATATCCTCGAGAGAGGGGTCCTGAAAGATGACAAAAGGAGGAAGATTGCGCTGTTTGGCCATCTTCTTCCGGACATCCTTTAAAATGTTGAAGAGCTCCTGATCGAGCGCACTCTGTTTTTGGCCGGGAGCACCCTCATCTTCCTCCTCTTCTTCGGCGTAGTCGCGATCCTGAATCAGTGTGAAGGGGGTGGGATTTTTCAGATATTCGTTTCCTTTGGGAGAGAGATAGAGCAGACCGTAGTTTTCGATATCTTTCTGGATTAATTCTGCCACAAGTGCCTGACGGATTACAGCACCCCAAAATTTTGCATTCTTCTCACTTCCGGCACCAAACGATTCCAGTTCGTCATGCTTGTAAGTTTTAATGGCGCTATCGGCTATACCCGAAAGAACCAAGGCCACGTGTTCGGCCTTGAACTTCTCTTTTACCTCCAAAATGGCTTTGAGCAGCAATGCCAGATAGTTCATACCCTCGAACTTAACCTTGGGATGCGCACAGTTGTCGCAGTTCCCACAGGTATCGGCCTGATAGGTTTCGCCAAAATAGTGCAGCAGCAGTTTTCGCCGACAGACTGCCGATTCGGCATAGGCTACCGTCTCGAGCAGCAGGTGACGTCCAATCTCCTGTTCGGCAACCGGTTTGCCCTGCATAAACTTTTCCAGTTTCTGAATATCCTTATAGCTGTAAAAGGAGATACAAACGCCTTCTCCTCCATCGCGACCGGCACGCCCTGTCTCCTGGTAGTACCCTTCCAGACTCTTGGGAATATCATAGTGAATTACATATCTGACATCCGGCTTGTCGATCCCCATGCCAAAGGCGATGGTGGCCACGATCACCTGAATATCCTCCATTAAAAAGCGATCCTGGTTGGAGGCACGGGTGGCGGCATCCATACCTGCATGATAGGCAAGCGCGTTGATTCCGTTCACCTGAAGCTGTTCGGCAAGCTCCTCCACCTTTTTCCGGCTGAGACAGTAGATAATGCCCGATTTTCCGGGGTTGTTTTTGATATAGCGGATAATCTCTTTTTCAGCATTCACTTTTGGCCGGATCTCGTAATAGAGGTTAGGCCTGTTGAACGACGACTTGAAGATGGTTGCATCGAGCATGCCCAGAGTTTTCTGGATATCGTGTTGCACCTTAGGGGTTGCAGTTGCCGTAAGTGCAATCATAGGTGCTTCGCTGATCTTGGTGATAATGGGCCGGATACGTCGGTATTCCGGGCGGAAGTCATGGCCCCATTCCGAGATACAGTGCGCCTCGTCGATGGCGTAGAAGGATATCTTTGTCTGCTGCAGAAAAAGAACATTCTCTTCTTTGGTAAGCGATTCGGGGGCCACATAGAGCATCTTGGTTTTTCCCGAAAGAACATCCTCTTTTACCTGCTGAATTTGTGCTTTATTGAGTGAAGAGTTAAGAAAGTGTGCGACCCCCTCATCCATGCTGAAGTTTCTGATGGAATCGACCTGATTTTTCATGAGGGCAATCAGCGGGGATATAATAATGGCCGTACCCTCCATTAAGAGGGCCGGCAGTTGGTAACAAAGTGACTTTCCTCCACCGGTAGGCATAAGGACAAAAGAGTCCTTCCCCTCCAGCAGATTATTGATAATAGCCTCTTGGTTTCCCTTAAAAGAGGTGAATCCAAAATACTTTTTCAGGGACGTTGACAACAACTCTTTCATGAATCTACTGCAAAAAATAATCGGTGAACCGCTTGACAAAAAACATACCAAAAAGGGGCAATGCTAATATACATCAAAAGAGATCAGATTCCAGCCCCTCTTTTGAGAAGTCTCAAAAATCCGTTAGCTTTGTAGCTTAAAAGTAACCTAATTTTTGAATTTTCCACCTCCTCTTTTTTATCTTTTTTCTTTTTAGGATTCATACTGTTTAAGGCATGAGCAAAGAACCTACCCGGGAGATGTCATTCCTGGAGCATCTCGAAGAGTTACGCTGGCATATCATTCGTTCGTGCATCGCCTTGGTTGTCTTTGGGATAACTGCCTTCCTTGCCAAAGGTTTCATTTTCGATACGATTCTGATGGCGCCTAAAAATCCTGAGTTTTTTACTAATCGCGTATTGGCCAGTATTGGCATTTATATTAATCAGGCCAACTCTTTTAGTCTGATCAGTACCCAAATGGCAGGGCAGTTTTCGGCGCATGTCATGATCTCGATGGTGGCAGCCCTTGTTTTGGCCTTTCCCTACCTGATCTGGGAGTTGTCGCGTTTTATTATGCCGGCCCTCTACCCTCAGGAACAGAAGTATGCCAAGGGTGGCGTCTTTGTGGTCTCCGGCCTTTTTATACTGGGCGTCCTGTTTGGATACTACCTTATTGTGCCCCTCTCTATCGAGTTTCTGGGGTCCTATCAGGTGAGTGAGCAGGTGCTTAATACCATCAATCTGAACTCCTATTTTCAGATTGTGGCCTCTGTGACACTTGCCACGGGTGTTCTCTTTGAGCTGCCGGTTTTTATTCTTTTTCTGACGAAAATAGGTCTGGTTACTCCCGATTTTCTGGCAAAATACCGTAAAGTGGCTTTTATTATTGCTCTTACGGTTGCCGCTGTTATCACACCTCCCGATGTATTCAGTCAGATATTGGTTACTATCCCGATTATGATTCTTTACGAAGTGAGTATCTGGTTTTCGCGCAAGAGCCTAAAAAAGGAGGCTGACTCTTCGCTGCCTGCCCGAAACGCGTAGTTCATCTTTTATTCTATTCCGTTGTGAAGCTGAGAGGAGAAGGTTTGGTCAAAAGGTATCGTTCCAGGACGGTTGTCAAGGGCGTTTCTGTAGAGGTGAGTCAGGGCGAGATTGTGGGTCTGCTGGGCCCCAACGGTGCCGGGAAAACCACCACTTTCTACATGATAGTGGGTCTTATCAGCCCCAACGAAGGGCGGATTTATCTCGATGATACCGATATTACTTCGCTTCCCGTATACCAAAGAGCTCAACAAGGGGTCGGTTATCTGGCTCAGGAAGCATCGGTATTTCGGAAAATGAGTGTAGAGGATAATATTTTGTCGGTTCTGGAGATGACCCGTATGCCCAAAGAAGAACAACACGAGCGGGTTGAGACGCTGTTAAAGGAGTTTGGGCTCGTAAAAATCAGAAAAAGCCTTGGAATTCAGTTGTCGGGCGGAGAACGGAGGCGTACCGAAATTGCCCGTGCGCTTGCCATTAACCCCAAGTTCATTCTGCTCGACGAACCTTTTGCCGGGGTCGACCCGATTGCCGTAGAAGATATTCAGTCGATTGTTGCCACTCTGAAAGACAAAAATATCGGGATTCTGATTACCGACCACAACGTACACGAAACCTTGTCGATTACCGACAGAGCATATCTCCTCTTCGAGGGTTCTATTCTTAAGGCGGGTACAGCCGAGGAGCTTGCCGCCGACGAACAGGTCAGAAAAGTCTATTTGGGCAAGAATTTCGAACTTCGGTAATCCTGTTTCTGAATCGTATCCATTTTATTATCTTTGCGCGCCCTGCGGACGTGGCGTAATTGGCAGCCGCGCCAGACTTAGGATCTGGTGCCGTAAGGCATGAGGGTTCGAGTCCCTCCGTCCGCACACCACAAAAAAACCTCCCGAAGCAGGGAGGTTTTTTTGTTAATGCTCTAATGCTTCAAAGTGCATATGCACTTTGAAGCATTAGAGCATTTGCGCGCAGCGCAGCGCACTAGATGTTGATGATGTTTGTGAGCCTTCGGTTGAGGTCGACGAGTCCTTCCAGTGAGTCGCCACCCGATTGTTCGGTGGTGAGCCAGGGGCCGTAGCCCGCTTCGCGGACAGCTGCCATGATGGCTTTCCAGTCGTTGTCGCCTTCGGTCAGTTTAACGCCGAAACCGGCTCCCTTTCCATTGGAATCTGCAATTTTTTTGCTGAACTCTTTGATGTGGAGTCGGAACATTCGTTTGCCTAAAATTTTGATCCATTGTTCAGGCCAACCGTATGCCAGGATGTTTCCGGCATCGAAATAGAAGCCCACCTGATCGCTCTTGAACTGATCTACATAGTTGGCAGCCTCGAGCGGGCTCAGGAGGAAGTTATTCCACACATTTTCTATACAGATCTTCACCTTGAGCTTTTCGGCCACAGGCACCAGCTCTTTGATCTGTTCGGTCGACCGATCCCAGCACTCTTTGTAGCTGATGGTGTTATTGACCACACCCGGCACCAGAAGAACCGCATCGGTTCCGTAGGCTTTGGCATCTTCAATAGCTACTATCATAGCCTCAACGCCTTGCTTACGTATTGCGGCATCGGCATGCGAAAGGGGCAGAGCCCAGTGCTTTGCATTGCATACCGAAGAAACCTCCAGACCGGCCTCTTTTACGGCTTTCAGGGCCTCTTCACGGTCCATATGGCTGTTGAATTCTACTCCCTGGAAACCGGCTGCCTTGATGGCCAGACATTTTTCCCTTACGGTTCCCGGCATGTTCACCGTACCCCACATGATAGATTTCTTGTACTGACCACTCTCTTGTGGAGCAGCAGCACCACTTACCAGAGAGCCTCCCAGCGATAGCGCTCCTGCGGTGAACAGGCTATTTTTGATAAAACTACGTCTTTCCATAGTTGGACGGTATATGATTTAGGGTTATACAACCGGGGTACCCGCTACAGGAATCACCTCTTCGATGCCCGGAACTGCCCCCATTTCGTAGGTCTCAGGGCCCAGTTTCAGGGTTGAGGCCATAATCTCCTCCCAGGTTATATCTTTACCTGTATAGGCGGCCATCCGGCCCATAATGGCCATGAGGGTGGATTGTACATGGGCTTCGGCATCGTTGAGGTATTTACCGGTTCGGATGGCGGTGACCCAACGGATATGCTCTTGTACAAAAGGATCTTTAACTGCCCAGGTCTGGTCGGGATCTTCGGGTTTGGGAGTGGGATACTTCCATGCCACCGTTCCATCCAGGTTAAAAATGGTGTCGAAGCAGTTGGTGTAGCCCTTGGTTCCGTACACCATCACGTTGTGCGCGTTTCCGCAACCCGAAATCTGGCGTGCCGAGCAGTGAGCGCGCATTCCCGACTCGTAGGCATACTCAATGCTGAAAAAGTCGAACTGATCGCCGGTGACTCTGCGGTGTCTTCCTCCATATCCGATAGCTTTTACCGGCCGCTTTCCTACAAACCAACTCATCTGGTCTATTTCGTGAACAAACTGCTCGACGATGTGATCGCCCGAGAGCCAGCAAAAATTGACCCAATTGCGCACCATATACTCCATGTCGGTCCATTCGGGCTGCCGTTTCCTGTGCCACAAGGCGCCTCCGTTCCGAATTACGTGAGCGCTTACAATGTCGCCAATCGCGCCCTCTGCTACACGGCGATAGGTCTCGACACAATCTTTCTGCGATCGGCGTATGGTTCCGCTTACTACACAGAGTCCATTCTGCTCGGCCTTTTTCGATGCGATGAGGATGGTGCGTGCGCCAACCGGATCGACGGCACAGGGTTTTTCCATAAATACATGTTTCCCGGCATTGATAGCGGCTTCGAATTGGGCTGCACGAAATACCGGGGGAGTGCAAAGCAGAACCACATCTACCCCGGCGTCAATCACCTTTTGCCAGGCGTCGAAGCCCAGAAAACATTTGTCATCGGCAATCTCCTGCCCCTTCTCTTTAAGTGCCTGACGGCAGGAGTTCAGTCTGTCGGCAAAGAGATCGCCCAGAGCCACAATCTGCAGGTTGGGTCCTGCCTCCAGAAAATTGGAGGCTGCTCCGGTTCCTCTGCCTCCGCAGCCGATGAGTCCCGCTTTTAAGGGTTTCCCGTCGGGGGCTGCGGCCAGTAACTCGGGGATCTCTACTTGATTCAGACTTTTTTTGGCGTCGCCCTGGCTGCTACATGAAGTAATGATACCGGGAAGAGTTACAGCTCCCATAGCTCCTACAGCCGAACGGCCCAGGAATTCTCGGCGGCTAAGAGGGTTTATCTTTTTCATTATTATAGGGATAAGAAGAAAATGATGAATAAATTAATTGATTTAACCAAAGTTAGGAGCTATTCGGCAGAAAGCAAAAAAAACCTCCCGGGAGGGAGGTTTTTTTATACCGGGCAGGGCAATTATTCCCAGCCGAGAATCTTTTTAAAGTCGAAAACTTCGGGATTCGGCACAAATTGCCGGGCTGCTTCATAGTCGGCAGGGGTAATATAGTGCAGAATATTGTTGATTACCGACTGCACACGATTGCTCTCTATATTCACTAGGCGGGGAGGAATCTTTCCTGTGGCAGGATCCTGCAGGTCTTTGAGGTAGAGCGGTTTAACCTCTCCGGTTTGATCTGCATAAACCATGCATCCGCTTTTCCCTTCGCTGAAGAGCTTGTAAACCCCCATACCCAGTTGCGAGCAGTATACCAGGTCGAAGGCAACCGGTGTACCGCACCGAACCTCGTATCCGATTTCAACCGGACGGCTTTTTACTTTAATTCCCAGCTCTTTTACCCTCTTTTCCAGCATCTCGTTGAAGATGGCGGCTTTCGAAACTTTACCCAACTCAGGATGTCCGTGGTCGTCGTAGCTGAAGTGTACGCCCGACTTTTTAATCTCCTCATCGCTTAGTTCGTGGAATACCCCTTCCGAAATCATGGCAGCACCATATTCCAAACCCATGATTTTCCGTTTCAGAATGGCCGAGATTACCAGGCTGACAATCTTATCGACGGTAATTACGGTTTTGTTGAACATCTCCGGGATTACAATCATGGGGTAGTGGCAGGCTGCACCGATTCCAAAAGCCAAATGACCTGCCGAACGCCCCATGGCGGCAACCATAAACCAGTTTTCGCTGGTACGGGCATCTTCGTAAACCGTTGTGCCGATTATCGTTCCTGCGGCTTTGGCCGAATGATAGCCAAAGGTGGGCGAACCGGCAGGCAGGGGCAAGTCGTTGTCGATGGTTTTAGGAACGTGAATATTGGCGATGGGGTAACTCTTGTCGGAGAGAAATTTTGCAATCCGGTTTGCCGTTGAGGCAGTGTCGTCTCCACCCACGGTCACCAACAATTTGATGTTGTTTTCGCTGAAGAATTTTAGATTGAAATCTTCTGAGAAGTTCTTGTCGGAGGGTTTGAACCGGCTCATTTTCAAATAAGATCCGCCCCGGTTGAAGATATCGTCTGCCAACATAAAGTCGATGTCGACGGTGCGTGGGGACGGGTTGAAAAGACCCGAATATCCGCCATGCAGACCGATTACGCGGAACCCCTGCTGTAAAAACGTCTTGGCAACACTGCCTACTACGGTATTCATTCCGGGGGCAGGACCTCCCCCTGTGAGAATTGCAATTGCTTGTTTCATGATATAAAGGTTATGGATGATTATGCTTTGGTTGCATCTCTCTGCATATGATTCCTTCCAAAATCATTAGAGAGAGAAAGGTGCTGCAGGAATTGGCGCAAAATTAATGGATTATTTGTGAATCCTTGTTTGTGTAGTCCCGAAATATATATACTTTTGCACCACCAAAAGGGGGATTAGCTCAGTTGGCTAGAGCGTTTGACTGGCAGTCAAAAGGTCATCGGTTCGATTCCGATATTCTCCACTGAAATACAAAGGGTTACAAGCCGAAAACTTGTAACCCTTTTTTATTTGCATACAATTTGCATACAAAAGGCTTCAAAAACATTTCATTTGTCCGGATTAACCCTTTCAATCCGTTTTGTTGGTCGCTTCAATGGCTGGAATATCGCCTTCAATGGGTGGTGTATCATCCATTTTTGAAAAGTCTTCGAATACAATTCGGTGAAGCGTCATCTTATTTTCATCAATTCCGATATTCTGAACGGTTTTTAACTTTGGCACTGCAAACTGAAGTAACCTTTCAAACAGCAATACCCTTTTATCAGGCTCCAGCCCGGCAAAGTCGGTTTCTATCTGCTCCCAGTTATCATTTAAGAAATCATTTATCCGTTCCCGCAAATCTTTTGTTACCTTGTTGGGGGTACCGGGTTTGCGTCCCCCTGTTTTTTCACCTTTAGCCATTATCGTAATTATTAAGTTCTATTTCCTTCTACTTTAGATTGAATTAAGTAATCGGCAATATCCAGACCTTGCGCCTTTTCTGCTTCGGTGGCTTTGCGTTCTAATAAATCGGAAACCAAAAATCTTGCAAGGTGTGAAAACTCTTTTGCCTTGCTGCTCCATTTATCAAACTTGTTGAGGTCGGGGAATAGGGCAACCGTCCGTCCGAATAGCACACTACAATTGTTTGCATTCAGATTTTCGGCACCGCCAACGGAAACCCAAATAAACTGGGGGAAATATACACTGGCAATAACAGCCGTTTTTTCGCTCTCAACAATGGCAACAGGCTTTGAGGTATCAATTAGTAAGTGCTCCCCAAATAGGCACTGTTTAAGCCCAAATTCAGGCTGTTTAATGGCTTTGTGTACCCAGTGGATATGGTTGAACGGCTCCTTTACCCTTTTGCCTGTATCGGGGTCGTAAAGCATTATTTTGCCCGTTCTCACCTTGCCCAGCGTATCTATTTGCCAAAATATTGTTGCTCCGTTCCAATGTTTTGAAGTGCCAATGAAATACCGGGTAATCAATTCGCTGGTAACATCAACGCCAAACAAATCAACAAGGAATGTTACAAAGTGGTTTGCTTCATACGCTGCTGGGTTTAGGCTGGCTTTAAACAACTCATCGGGGATATACGAAACCGGCTTTTGTTGAGGTATAACCGTCAATTCGCATTGCTTTGGCTGAAGGGTATCCAATGAAATGTTATTATCCTGAAAATACTGCTTTGGGGTGTAATGGTAACCGCACTTATCTGAACGGTTACACCTGCCAACAGTGGGGGCTACCTGCTTGCCCGTTACTGTATCAACGTAGCGAACAAATGTTTTTCTTTTGTCCCCACAATTGGGGCACTGGTACCGGGAATTCATCCCTGTGTAGGGCTCCAACGTGTAACGGTGTGTTGTCTCCATTTTACGAAAGAATTGTTTGGCACTTGGCACAAGTGGCATTTGTGGCACAAGTGGTACCGGAATTGTGCCATTAGTGCCATTAGTGCCGTAAATGCCAAATGCCATTTGATTAAATACGTTTTCCATGTTCCCCCCTGCTTATCCAGTTAAATAAATTCCTTTCGTTCAGGAACCGTTTATAGGTTCTTTCTGCTACGCCCAACCCTCCGGCTATCTGCAACCCTGTTTCTGTTGTGAAAGTGTCAGGTAAAGCCATGTAAAGGGCTTGTTTGTCGGCTGGGTACTTGTCTAAAGGGCTGGCATTTGTTACAATGGCATTCACTTTTTCGGCTGAATTTTTGAAATACTCAACCAGTTTTAAAGCCCCTTGCATTGCCTCAACGCTTACTGCCTGTTTGCTGCTTTCATTGCAAGCATACCGCACCATTTCCAGTATCAAAGCCAATCGAACAGCGTACACCTCCATTTTGCTGTAAATACCGCTTATTGCTTCGCTTTCAGCATTTCTACTTTGGTCGGTGTTCTCTTTCTGCCAATCGTATAACATTCGTTTGGCTTCAGGTGTGAATTTTAAAACTTGCGGGCTGGGATTGAAAGTATCATCATTTACAACCGACAAACTCAACAGATTTGAAAGAATGCCATGCCAATTGGCCGAAACATCTGGGGATATATCTGTATCGCTCCAGTATTCCTTTTGTAGGTTATCGGGAATAACAAAAAGAATTCTATCAATAAACCCGTTTTGGGTGCGGTTCTCTTTGGCAAGTTCGTTAAGTATCCCGGTTTGCATTGTCCCACAAACTGAAATAAAGGGCAAGGGAATAAAAACGGGTTCGCCTGTTTTGCGGTCAATGTTAATAGGCTTACCGCTCCAAATACTCAACCAAAATTCCATTTCGCTGCCTTTGTTGTATCGGTTGAAATTTTTAAACCACCCGGCTAACTCATCTACATAAACCCCGATACCCCGTTTATTGTATTTATGTACTTCGGCAAGGGCTTCAGGGGTAAAGTCGGTTAAAAGAAATTTGCGCCAAACAGGGCTTTCGGGCTCCACAATGGTTTGCGTTTCCTTTCCCTTTTTTGATAGGGTTACCTCTCTTTCATATTCCTGCCTTTGCTGTTCGTATTCCCTGTATGTTCTTTTGTCTTGCTCAACAATGGGCTGTAATGCAAAACTTAATGGGTGGCTTTTATTGGTTCCAGCAGGGGCTACAAGGGCAAGATATAAAACGGCACTTTCCAGCCAATCCCTTTTTACCTCAACTTTATGGGTATTACCAATAGCAACAGAAACAGCGTAAAGCAATGAAGCCCCGATAAAATCAATGGGAAAATTCAGGTTCGCATTCGTTTCCAAAATGATTTGCTGAAGTGGTTCCGGGAATGCCTCAACCGGGAAAAGGTTTATTCGTTTTTCCTTTGCTTCATTGCCCAGCTTTACCAACCGTTCAACTTCAGCTGCAATTGCTTCAGCCCCGATCGGGTATTTCTCAACTTCAAAATTCGGTATCGGTTCCATATCAAAACAGGGTTAAGGGTTGAATAAATAGCTTTGTGTCTGTGGTGTAATACCCGGCACGGTGTTTTGATACACTACAAAGCCCCTGCTTCAAAAGGTGAATGCTGCCTTGCTTTTGCCATTTAGCAACGTAACGGCAAATGTTTGCACGCAAAATGCCTGTTTCAATGGAAACCATTAGCATAGTTGAGGGTTTGCGTTGAAACGCTGCAAATACCCGTTTCATTTGCGCCTCAAAATTGCTATCTTTGCTCCGTCCTGTAAGCAAAGAATTACCGGGGGTAGTCAATGTATTTTTCATTGTTACCCCCTTTTCTTTTTAAGATACGTTTCGGCTTCGCTGGCAATTTCT
>CAYVJA010000025.1:0-36709 GCA_964451605.1 uncultured Bacteroidales bacterium
CTGGTGCTCTGGTGCTCTGGTGCTCTGGTGCTCTGGTGCTCTGGTGCTCTGGTGCATCGGAATAGATAAATATAGCTCATTTTTGGGAGCATTCCGAATTTTGAGAGAGGATGGGGGGAGGGTAAATAAAAAAAGACTGACAATCTTTCGATTATCAGTCTTGCTTGTACCTCGGGCGGGACTTGAACCCGCACGACCGCTATGGTCACGGGATTTTAAGTCCCGCGTGTCTACCATTCCACCACCAAGGCCCAAAAGAAAAATTCCCATCATTTCTGACGGGAATTCGAGCGGAAAACGAGACTCGAACTCGCGACCCTAACCTTGGCAAGGTTATGCTCTACCAACTGAGCTATTTCCGCCTGACTTTTTGGTGGTGCAAATATACAAAGAGATTCAATTCCGGCAAATGGAATTGATTATTTTTCGGTGAAACCCCCGTTATTTCGACAATTTTCGTTTGTCAGCGCCTACTAGTCGCTGAATTTCACTCAGTTTGTTAAGCGCCTCAAGGGGAGTGATGCGGTCGATATCGAGCTGCCGTACTTCATCACGTATCTGTTTTAATACCGGGTCATCGAGCTGGAAAAATGAGAGTTGGTACCCTTCTCTCGTGGTACCCAACGCCTCGGCAGGACGTGCCGGCCCCTTTTCATGACGTGAACTCTCCAGTTCGCGGAGAATCTCCCGGGCTCTCTCAATGAGGCTGGGAGGCATACCTGCCATTTTGGCCACATGAATTCCAAAGCTGTGCTCACTTCCTCCCGGGACCAGTTTACGCATAAAAATAATTTTCTGCCCCACCTCCTTAATAGAAACATTGAAGTTTTTTACCCTGGCAAAGGTCTCCTCCATGTCGTTTAACTCATGATAGTGGGTGGCAAAGAGGGTTCGCGGGTGTGCCGACGGGTGTTCGTGCAGATACTCCACCATAGCCCATGCAATGGAGATCCCGTCGTAGGTACTGGTGCCCCTGCCTATCTCATCGAGCAAAATGAGGCTTCGCGACGAAATGTTATTCATGATACCTGCTGCCTCGGCCATCTCTACCATAAAGGTCGATTCGCCCTGCGAGATATTGTCGGAGGCACCCACTCGGGTGAAAATTTTGTCGACAATGCCGATTTCGGCCTTATCGGCAGGTACAAAGCCGCCCATTTGGGCCATGATTACGATAAGCGCCGTCTGCCTGAGCAGTGCTGATTTTCCCGACATATTGGGCCCGGTAATCATCAGAATCTGCCTGTCGGAGGTATCGAGGTAGAGATCGTTGGCAATGTAGGGCCTGTCGGGAGGTAGTTGGGTTTCGATAACCGCATGACGTCCTCCAAAAATCTCCAGTTTTTCGGTTTCATTCACTACAGGCCTGCAGTAGCTGTTTTTTTCGGCCACTTCGGCTAACGACAGATGGCAATCGAGACTGGCAATCAGACGGGCATTGGTAGAAATTTCGCGTAGATACGAAGCGGCTTCGGCAGTTAAAGCCTCAAAAATCCGGGCTTCAATCCGGGCAATTTTCTCTTCGGCACCCAAGATCTTCTCTTCGTACTCCTTCAGCTCCTCGGTAATGTACCGTTCGGCACTTACAAGGGTCTGTTTCCGGATCCATTCGGGAGGCACTTTGTCTTTGTGGGTGTTACGTACCTCTATATAGTAGCCGAATACATTGTTGAAACTGATTTTCAACGAGGAGATTCCGGTTCGTTCGGTCTCCTTTTGCTGAAGCCGGAGCAAGAAACCTTTGCCGTCGCGCAGGATGGCAACCAGAGAGTCAAGCTCTTCGTCCACTCCCCGTGCAATGGCTCCCCCCTTACTGAGGGCCGGAGGGGCATCGTCTATGAGCGTTGATGCAATTTTTTCGCAAAGATCGATAAGCGGGTCCAGCCGGTTGCCCAGTTCTGCGAGCCCTCGGTCGGCTGTTTGTTCACAAAACTGTCTTACAGGAATAACGGCCTTCAGTGCACTCTTCAGCTGAACCATTTCGCGGGGAGAGATTCTGGCAGAGGCAATTTTCGAAACGATACGTTCCATGTCGCCCATTTGCCGAATCTGCTCCTTAACGGCTATAGCCTCTTCCCGGTGCGTAACCAGCCATTCAACACTGTCGAGCCTGCGGTTAATGGCAGACGCCTCTTTGAGCGGCAGGCAGATCCACTGTTTGAGCAACCGGGCCCCCATGGGTGAAGCGGTGTGGTCGAGCACTTCGATGAGGGTCTTTCCCCCTTCGTTAGGGGAGTGGATTAACTCCAGATTCCGGAGGGTAAACCGATCGAGCCACATATGGTCGTCCGGATCAATTCGCCTGAGGCTGCGGATATGTTTCATCCCCTCGTGGCGGGTAATCTCCATATATTGGAGTATAGCCCCTGCAGCCGTTACGCCGGCCGGCGACGCATCCAACCCGTAGCCTTTCAGGCTTTCCGACCCCAGCTGGGCAAGGAGCCTTTCAGCAGCCGAAATCTCATCGAAAGCCCACTCATCCAGTGGCGAAAGTTCGTATCTAGTCCCAAACAGCTCCTTAAACTCCTGCAGACGGCTTCGCGGAACCAAAATCTCTTTGGGCTGATACCCGGCCAGAAGCCTGTCGGTATAATCGCGGTTGCAGGAGGTGGCCAGGAAGTTTCCGGTAGAGATGTCGAGAAACGCTACGCCAAATTGTAATTTCCCAAAGCAGACACAAGCCAGAAAGTGATTTTCCTTGTTTTCGAGGACGTGATCGTTCAAGGCCACGCCCGGGGTAATCAGCTCGGTGATACCCCGTTTAACCAGTCCCTTGGTTAATTTCGGATCTTCCAGCTGTTCGCAGATGGCCACTCTGGCTCCCGAACGAACCAATTTCGGGAGATAGGTGTCGAGCGCATGGTAAGGGAAACCGGCCAGTTCAACGAATGCAGCAGACCCGTTAGCCCTTCGGGTCAGCGTAATGCCCAGAATCTCGGAAGTGCGGATAGCATCCTCGGCAAAAGTCTCGTAAAAATCGCCCACCCTGAAAAGCAATATGGCTTCAGGATGCTTCGACTTAAGCGATATGTACTGTTTCATGAGCGGTGTTTCCACCAGGCCCGGGGAGGGAGTTGCCATGGGAAAGCAGGTTACTCACCCACCAATGCGGCGTATTCGTCGGCCGAAAGCAGTTCGTTGAGTTCGGATGGGTCGGCAATCTCCACCTTAATCAGCCATCCTGCACCGTAAGGATCGCTATTCACCAGCGCAGGCGTTCCCTCCAATTCCGGATTAACCTCAAGCACTTTCCCGGATACGGGCATAAAGAGGTCGGAAACGGTTTTCACCGCTTCGACCGTGCCAAAAATCTCCTCTTTTTCCAGATCTTCATCAACCGTTTCGATCTCCAGAAAAACAATGTCGCCCAACTCTTTCTGGGCAAAATCGGTAATCCCCACGGAGGCAGTATTGCCTTCGGCTCTAATCCACTCGTGTTCGCGGGTATACTTTAAATCGGCAGGTATATTCATAGCTAAATAATTGGTTTTTATCGGGAACCCTTCGGGGTTGCGAGACGCTGTCATTAACTTGTTACAAAGGTAATCTTTTTCGCAAAGAGGTAAAGGATCCCCTACATGTTGAAAAGCATATTGTGATGGCTCCTGTTTGTTCCGTTTATTGAATCAGCGTAAACCGCACACTCACCCCGATGTTGGCGTTGGTGGTGGCAAAACTGGTTGAAACAAAGGGGGTATTCACAATCCGATCGTAGAAGGCCATTACACTCAGACTTTGATTAATCTGTAAGTCGGCCGATAACTTCAGCGAAGCAATTTTTTGGCCCGAAGAAGGTTGAGGAACCTCTTCGTCGAGCCTGCGAATGAGTTGACGGTTATTCCTAATAGAAAAATCGGCATTCAGGTTCAGGTTATTCTCCACTTTTTTCTGTGAATCACCTCCCGATCGCACAAAGAGTTTTGCCCCGTCTATCCGGTAACCGGCGCCCAAAGAGAGCTCTTGTGTACGTGCCTCGGTCATCTGGTAGTTCGAAAAACTCAGGTTCAGGGTGCGTCCGGTGGTATAACTGATACGGGTAGAGAGATTGTTTTTCCACGTTATATCAATCGAACCCAAGGGCCCTATCTGTTCGGTCAGGGTGATACCCGAAACATCGTAGCGGGGTATAAAGTTGTAGCGCAGGTCGCGTGCTTCGCGCAATACCGACCACATATCGTCGTATGCAATATTGGTCTGGTAGTTTCCGAGCGTGTAGGTGGCTTTGTACGAATGGCTGATGATAAACGATTTGAAATGCTCTTTGAAGAAGTCAAGAGCCATCAGCCCGTCGAACCGGATTGTCCAGTTGGGCCGGATATGTTTAACAGAAGGGAAGCGGTCGAGGCTGATCTTTTGCGGAGAAACCCCTCCGTATGCAGCAAGGAAGGCGGGAATCAGCACATCCTGCGAATTGAGCCCATACCCGTTTTTGCTTCCGTCGGTAAGCGGTTCGCCGGTAACCGGGTGGATATCGGGTCGGTAATTCGGGTTGGCCGCTTGTCGCTGAGCGGCAAGGCGGGCTGCAATCTGGCTTCGATAGGCCTTAAATTTTTCGTAGGTGGCCGAACCATATCCGTTCGATTTGCTGAATTTTTCGAAGCTGTTCCCAATGGCCACAAAGGTCATACTGAAATTTCCACTCTCGCGTGTATTGCGGGTAGAGTCCGGGAAATCGCCGTTGGCATTGGCAGTGTAATACTGACGGAGATTGTTTGAGTAGGCACGGTTTCCCGAAAGAATCACCTGCAACCCTTTTATCGGTTCGAGCGTAGCCCGGATGGCAAAATTTTCGTTATGCGCCATCACAAACGGCATATTCTGGGCCTGACTTTTGGTTAGCCAGCCCTTTTCGGCCGCTTTCGCCGCAAAGTTTTTGTCCTGTGCGCCAAACACAAATCCGAATCCGGGGGCAGAACCATCCATACCCAGCATCCGGGTTACCGGCATATATCCGGGCAGGTTAATTCCATTGGTTTCGGATAAGGTCAGTGAAACGGATTTGAGCATGGTCAGGAGACGAAGCCCGGCAGCTGCACCCCGGGCTATCGGGGCCTCAGTGGTCTTGCCGTCTTGTCCCGTTACCTCAATACGGGCATTACTGATATCGCGTTTGCTCACCAGAACAATTCTGTTACCATTGACAATCCGGACGGTAATGCTGTCGACTTTCTGCCCCGCTCCATCCAGAACAGTTACTTTTGGGGTGGTGGTTCCCAGTTGATGAGAAACCGGGAGATTCTGACCCGCCTTGAAACGTACCCGTTCTTTGGTGAATGAGGCCGCTTTTTTGGCGACAGATGTTGTCCCCTCGCCCTGATTCAGCTTTTGCAGGATCGGAATTTTGTTGTAGAGCGATACCAGAGAGGCCTCGCCTGTCCACTGGATACTCTGCGAGTTCTTAATGGTATTCCCTATACTGGTCTCGGCAGGCATAAGCGGCCCCACATCCCAGCCGTACGAGGCCACATACGAGAGGGAAAGGGAGGTCCAGTCGAGTAACGGAATCTTCTGAACCGGCAGCGAATAATTGAGCCTGAGGTCGTGAAAATACTGGGTGGTATTCGTGGTTCTTTTTACACTGCGGTTTACCTCGTCTTTGAAGAGCTCGTACGAGGTCTTCATATAGTCCTGCAGAAAAACCTCAGTGTCGTCGAGCCGTTCCAGATTGGTAGCCGCAAAATCGATATGCAGCCCCTTGGTAACATCGTGAGCCCATTGGTAAAAGCGGGTGTTGGTATACATTTCGCTTTCTATGGGTAACATCAGGTTGTGCGGGTTGTTGATGTCGCGGTATTTTATCTCGCTGCGAATCCGGCTATAATCGGTCTTAAAGAGCAGGTTGGTAGGGATGTAGTTGATATTAAAATCCTTGAGCAGGGTAAAGATGCCCTGATTGAGTGTGGTCGACTCTTCGAACGGGTAATACGGTTTGGCATTTCCCGCGAAATTGTAGGTTAGCCCGCCTCCGGTTTGGGTTTGTCGGTTATACTCGGTATTGGGATTTCGCGCATAACTTTCGTTAAAGGAGTAGCTGGCCGAAAGGTTCGACGGATCGTATAACCGGGCTTCACCCTCCTTTTTGGGCAGATATCGTACCTGCGTGAGCGTGAAACTTTTTCGCTTCTGGTAATCTTGCGAGAAGTGCTTAATAGAGTCTTTTTCAGCTTTCGATCCGGCACGCGACAACTTATCTTTTAGCCGGATATCAGGGTCGATAGGATCGTACTCGGGATTGGTAAACGACTCCCCGTAAGAGGCGTAGAGCGGTATCTCCAGATTTGCCCGGACGGGTAGAAGTTTGCCCAACTCCATATTCGTCGACATATTGTAGGCAAAAAAGTCGTTTTTACTCCGCTCGTTTACCTTTTCGTTGATGGCGCCAAATCCGGGCGTACTCTTTTCGGCCATCATGTGGAAGGTACCCAAATCGGCCAACGTGAGATTCATCCGGGCATTGGCTGCCCAACCGCTGTTGTTTTCGAAATCGCTCATCCGCAACTCATTCACCCAAATCTCGGCCGATCGTGACTCCCCGGCCTTGTAAGGATCGGAAGGGTAGCGAATACCAATCATTAAGGCTCTGATTTCGCCCAGATTGGGATTTCCCATCACATAAAGATTCCGTCCCTCCGACTCCATCCGGAAAGGAGCTGAGAGCGAAACACCCGAACCGGCACGGCGCATTGCCTCATTACGAGCCTGCTTGATGTCGGTGAGCAGCCGCAGATCGAGATCGAGCCGATTCTCTGCAGGCCAGATCACCTCACGGTCGGTCGATCCCCACGGGGTTAACGAGAGCGGGATCTCATATTCGTAGTAGTTGTTGCGGAAGTCGGTACCCATCCGTACAAAAAGGGTAAGTTCTTTATCGTAGAGCGGCTTGCCCACCATCTGTTCGGCATGCACCTCCATCTGCATGCGCCGGTATCTGCGCAGGTCGTAGAGTACATTTTTATAGGCGGCACGCGCATCCCCGTTTGCCAGGTCGGTTACACGGAGCACCATCGACTGTTCGTTCTGCTGCTGTTGCTGGCGGGAGGTTCTGTCCATGGTTCGTTCAATTCCGGGCGGCAAACGGTATCCGACAGGCTGTTTGCCGGCATTTTCTTCAATATTCACCGAACTGATATCGATACTGCCATCGGTAAGTTCGGGCGAGGTGGTTGTTTCGCCGGGCGACCGGAGATTCCGGGTATATTTTCGCCATTCGCTGCGAACCAGCTCCATCTTGGCAAAACGGAGCACTACGGGGTGAGAAAAACCGTGCAAAAAGAGTCGCAAAAAGCGGATAGAACGGAAGTCGCGGATAGAGCCCACGGTGCGTTCGAAGCGAGAAAGCGGAATCCGGAACTGATACCAGCGTACCGAAGAGGTGTCGCCATTGGGGAACTTGGTCTGATCCCACACAATATCGGTGATGAAGTTGTCGCCCACCTGCTGCATATCACCTGGACGAATACTAATGCGGTATTGGAAGAAATTCTCGTTCTCATTGAGGGTGTTGTCTCCGTTCAGATCTTCATTGTCGGGGAGGCTTGTGGCATACGCATTGATAGAACTCGAGTTCCCTTCGGGCAGTGTATAGTACTTGTACCGTTCCAGAATTCCCCGTTCCTCCTGATCGAGTTGGGCTCCCCTGTAGAAGCCGAAATTGTCGGATGCCGGGTCTCGTTGCAACAGAGAGAAGGGTTCGCCCGAAATCTTTGCAGAAGCCTGCGACAAGAACTCCGAAAAGAAAGAGATTTCGTCGTCCGAACTGAGCCCGTCGAGCCCTATATCTTCCAGTCTGCGCTGTTCCATGTCGCCCGTAAAGGCGTTAACCAGCGACTGTGTGGCCGGCACACGACCCCACACTGTCGAGTCGAGCGCACCGGCCATTATCCCGTTTTCGAAAAACTTCCGGGAATCTTTCAACACATCTTCCGAAACGTCGCCCAGATTCAGGTAGAGGTCGCCCCCTTTCATATTTCCCTCTTCATCCTCTACAAAGGGATCCATTACCCAGAACTCAATGAATTCGATATTCGACGATTCGAAATCGGAAACCGGCAATGCCCGCATCATGCCCCCCCAACGAGTTTCGGGACGTGAAAGAAATCCGTTTTGCTGCACATTCACTGCATCAAAATTGTAGGGTCCCCGCTCAGTGGGGTAGAAGGCTACATTCAATACCGGCATGGTGGCCGGTACACCGTTGGGATTCTCTTTGTTCTTAAAAATATTCTGCTCCTCAATTTGTCGTACAAAGTGGCTCGAACGGGTGTCGGGATTGTTCCGGATGTGCGAAGGCGTGGAACCCGAAAAGTAGTTGGGGTTCACAAAGAGCGGATCAATCACATACCAGGAGAGGAGCGAACGGTTTTTGCCGGTTTCGGTGGTTTGCGTAAGTACCCCTTCAGGCAGGAAAGGTTGTCCTTCCGGGACGCTCGACAGTTTCCAGAGATTCTGTGCCAACAGGTTGATACTGGTTTCGCTCGCTTCGAAATCGTCGATATAGGAGGTTCCCTTCTTCTGAATGGAGCCGGCATCGCCCGGAAGCAATTGTGCCATCTCGGCAAAGAGACTAATCGACGACATGGCATCGGTTTTCCGGAAAGGCAAACGGTTAATCAGACGGGTCAGAGAGGGCAAATCGGTTGAATAGTCGGCAGAGAGTCCCCAGATGGTATTCGAAATGGCTTCTTCGCCCAGCGTCACCTTTTGGGTGATGGGCTTTTCGGTGAGATTCATAACCGTTGCGCCCAGACGGAACTTGTCGGACACCTTGTATTCGAGATGTGTGCCGATGAGTGTCTTGGTCTGTACATTGTAGAGGGTATTGTCTTCCGAAATAATCTGCACCGGAACTCCTGAATCGAGAATTCCCTGATTGAGTACAGTCACCTTTCCGGTGGCATAGTCTACCGTATAGTCGCTGTTTTCGGTAAGCAACTGCCCCCCTGCAATCACCTTTACCGAGCCCCGGCTCATTTGCGAGGCGTTGAGCTGTACCGCCGAACCGGGCGTCGAGCTGTAGGTGCCTCCGATTTTAAAGCGGTTTTTCTCGGCCATCTGCCGTGCACGGGTGAGGGTAGAATCGTACAACTCCTGAAATAGATACTTCCGGATTATGGTTTCCGATACCCCCTTGGCCTGTAATGCATTGCGTAGGTTCGACCCGAAAGGCTCCAATACAGGGAAGATCATTAAACCCGATTCGGAGAGGATGGTTCCCCCCTCCACATAGTCAAACACCCCGTCGGGCGAAGGATCGTTATTTTGATTCAGTCGGTCGAGGCGCATCATGCGGATAAGCAACTCATTCTGCAGATCCTCTTCGGGCAAATAGTTAATGGAATTGCCGCTTTTTGGATCCTGATACAGCACGTGCAACTGAAACTTATCGCGATTAATGGGATAGGTTCCCAGGTTATAGATATTTTTCATCATCAACCGCCAGGTAGGGAGTTGCGGAGAGAGGTTGGTTCCCTTCAGCAACTTTACAAGCAGTGTTTGCGGATTGGCGATTCCCGAGGTAGAGAGTTCACCCACCTGAAAGGTTTGGCCGTTAACGGTATATTCGAAAGCTACAGCAAGCACCTCATCGGCATTCAGGGGCGATTTTAAAGAGATAAATCCGAGCGACCGATGTAACGTGTACTCCTGTTCGGTGAGTCGACGAGCATTTTCTACCTTCTCATAATCCTGTCCCTGACGGAATTGCAGCGCTACCAAAGGCTGGAGCGAACTGGTAATCTGGTTTACCTCGCGTATGTTATAGCTGTTTAGCAGTGCCTGATACATCCCATTGGCGCCGTTCGAGGGGGTGACTACAGAGGGTTGTCCCGCAAAGGCCGGAACCCGGTTGTAGATGTAGGGCGTCGGTTCTGCCAGATCGTTTGCAGCCAGAATGTTGCGCGCATCGGTAAATTGGTTCGTTTTGTTGGTGACCCACACCTCAATCCGGTCGATGGTGATGTCGGAGGTGATAACAGGCAGATTTTGCATGGCCTGTTCGAACCGGTCGCGGAAATAGGCTGAGAGGAAAAAGTGTTTATTCTCTTCGTATTGGTCGGCCGCAATCTCATATTTCGCAGTCAGCGCACCTCCCTGCATTGTAGTTACCGATGTCTCCCCATTCTGTTTCGAAAAGAGAGTAGTTACCGAAAGGCGGCCAAACTGCATTTCCGACTTGACCCCAAAGAGATTTTGCCCCCCGTTAATCAGGGTTCCCGACAACGGAAACGAGACGTTCCCAACCTCAATCTTCTTGATAATTTCATCCTCCTTTCCGGTGTAGTCAAGCTTTATCTCGTTTTCGAAGTCGAAAACCGATTCGCTGTCGTACCGAATCGACATATTAATGCGGTCGGCAATGGTGCCGGTAACGCTCATCTGGATTTTTTGGGCGAAATCGAACGTCGATGTTTTTCGGGCACTCTCACTGATATTGGGGTTATCAATCCGGGAGGTATTCATTTTCATAATCATCTCGGCCGAACCCTGAGGGGTAATCGAGATGATACCGGTACCGAGCAGATCGGCAAAAGGGTTGTCCTGCTTCTGAAGCAGCGATGCGGCTCCCTGTGGCAAATTCGGGGTCTGCAGCGGGGCAACTTTCTGCACATATCCCCGCCAACGGTCTGCTTTGGCTTTTTCGAGCGAATAACGCTGGAACTCGGTTACACTCATTCGGTATTCCGGAACCAGATTGATTTGCCCCACTTTTTTCCGAATGACAAACATGCCCAATTTTGGGTCGTACTCGTAGGTGGGGAGCAGATTTTTCGGGGTAAGCCGTTCGGTGCCGAGCGAAGGAGCCTCCAGCTCATACCGTTTTTGCAGCGATTTCCACAGTCTTTCTCCCCCTGAATTATTGGCAGATAGCACTCCATCCTCTTGCCCTTGCACCGCCGTCGAGGTAAAAGGAGAGACCAGGAGTAAAGCCAAAAGCCATAGGATTCGTGTGTTCAATCTGTGCAAAATAAACGGTTACATGTTTCTTAACCCCTGTTTAATGAGCTCTTCGACAGAATATTCGGGATGCCCCGCCGATAGCTTCATAACCACTTTTTCTACTGCCGCTTTGTTGAAACCCAGCCCGGTCAACGCCATTATGGCCTCGTCTCTGGAGGTAACTGTGGTCGATGGCCCCGTTTCGCCGGAAAGGGTTTGAGCGGATCCTATCTTATTTTTCAGATCGACAATAATTCTTTCGGCCGTTTTGGCTCCGATTCCTTTTACCGAGCTGAGCAGACGTACATCCGAAACCGCAATAGCCTGCCTGATTTCGTCGGGGTTCAACGAGGAGAGAATCATGCGGGCCGTGTTGGCACCCACGCCCGATACGGTGAGGAGGAGTCGGAACACTTCCCGTTCGTGACGGGAGAAGAATCCGAACAGGACAAAGGCATCTTCCCGTACCACCTGATGCAGAAAGAGCCGGAGAGTGCCTTTGTCGCCTGTTTTGCCGTTTTGAATGGCCGAATAGGTACATAGCGATATGTGGATCAGATACCCGATGCCTGCGGTCTCAATCACCACATTTGTGGGTGTGACTTCAACCGGGCGACCTTCAATAAATTCGTACATAAGCGCCTGTTTATGCAGACAAATGTAAAAAAAATCGCACACAATCGGGTACCGCTTTTCGACCCCTGGCTCTCAAACCGTTAATATTACTAAATAACTAAACAGGCCCCATTCGTTTCCCGAAATATGTACTACTTTTGCCACCCGGATTATTGCGTTTGAATCCGTATACTAATAAACACTTATTTATGTTTGAGAAGAGAAGTTTTGGAAGAAAATCTGAGAGAGATTCCGCTTCCGGAGAAAAGAGAGATGAGAGTCCGCGCGGAGGTTTCCGGCGCAGGGACGACGACGGTGGCGGTTTTCGCCGTCGTGAAGAGACTGATCGTGGCGGATTTTCGCGCCGCGAAGGAGGATCCGATCGTAAAGAGGGATTCGGCCGTAACAACGGGTTCCAACGCCGTGAGGGCGGAGAGCGCAGCGACAGTTTTCAACGTCGCGAAGGCGGAGAAAGAAGCGGTAGTTTCCAACGCCGCGATGGTGATTTTCAAAGAGGTGGCGGTTTTCGTCGCCAGGATGGGGAAGAACGTTCGAGTCGTGGCGAAGGTTTTCGTCGCAATCAGGACGATTCTCGCAGTGGCGGCTTCCGTCGTAGCGAAGGTGGCGAACGTTCCGGTGGTTTTACACGCCGTGAGGGTGATGAGCAGCGTGGAGGGTTCGCACGTCGTGAAGGCGGTTTCCCCCGTCGCGACAATAACGACCGCGGAGGTTTTTCCCGCCGCGAAGGTAGCGACCGTGGTAACAGTTACCCGCGCCGCGAAGGCAGCGAAAGAAGTGGCGGATTTCAACGTCGCGAAGGTGGCGAACGCTCCGGCGGGTTCCAGCGTCGCAGTGAAGGAGGCGAACGCAGCGGTGGCTTTTCGCGGCGTGAGGGCGAAGAACAACGGGGAGGTTATCCCCGTCGTGAAGGCGGTTTCGGCCGTCGTGACAATGATGGGGGTAACAGTGGTTTCCGTCGGAGAGAGGATGGCGAACGCAGCGGTGGTTTTCGTCGCAGAGACGATGGCGAACGCAGCGGATACGCAGGCCGTGAAGGTGGCGAAAGAGGCCGTTCGGGTCGTTTTCAGCGGAGCGAAGGCTCCGGACGAAAATCCTTTTCATCCGATAAGTCGAGGCGTCCGCGCGTTGCAGTAGATTCCCCTAAGAGCTTTGCTCCCGATCCGTTCGACGAAAATGCAACTATCAGGCTTAATAAATATATAGCCAATACCGGGCTCTGTTCACGTCGGGAAGCCGATAAGTTTATCGAAGCCGGCCTGGTAACGGTGAATGGAGTAGTGATTTCGGAGTTGGGCGTCAAGGTACTTCCCACTGATGAGGTCCGATACAATAACGAACGGCTCAATCCTGAGCGGAAGGTCTATCTTCTGCTGAATAAGCCTAAGGATTATGTCACCTCGGTGGACGATCCTCACGCTACCCGCACAGTCATGGAGCTGATAGAAGGTGCATGTAAAGAGCGCATTTACCCGGTTGGTCGGCTCGACAGAATGACAACAGGGGTATTACTCTTTACCAACGACGGAGAGATGGCACTTAAATTGACCCATCCGTCGAACGATGTGCGGAAAATTTACCAGATAACCCTCGATAAGAAGGTTTCGCACGAAGATATGATTGCCATTGCTTCGGGTGTTGAGTTGGAGGATGGCTTTATTCAACCCAATGAGGTTTCGTATGCCGATCCCGAAGACAAACATATCGTGGGAATCGAAATTCATTCGGGACGCAACCGGGTAGTACGCCGTATCTTCGAGAAGTTTGGTTACAAAGTGGCCAAGCTGGACAGAGTCTACTTTGCCGGTCTTTCGAAAAAGGGTCTGACCCGCGGAAAATGGCGCTTCCTCACCACACAAGAGGTAGGTTTTTTGAAGATGCTGAAGAATAACTAATTGAAAAAAAATCGCCCCCCGGTCTTCACTTCTAACAGAGTGAGGGTCGGGGGGCGTTTTTTTTTGTGTTATCTTTCAGCTAGGTATGTAATGTCTCACGATATAAACCACCAGTAAACGACAAAATGAAAAGAACACTCTTCTTACTTGCGCTCTGTTTTGCGTTTTTCAGTAGCAGGGCACAGAATGTTACACAACAGCAGGGCAGCCAATTTCCGCAAAAAGAGCGAACTGTGCGGATTATGAGTTACAATATCCATCACGGCCAGGGGATGGATAACAAAATGGATGTCGAACGGATTGGAAAGCTGATTATTGATGTTCATCCTGAGGTGATTGGGTTGCAGGAGGTCGACAGTATGGTTAATCGGAGCGGTAACATCGACATTCTGCAGCAGCTCTCTGTGCAAACCGGCATGTATGCCACTTTCGGCTATTCTATTCTATTCGATGGGGGAAAGTACGGCAACGGGATGCTTACCCGGGAGAAGCCGCGCTCTGTACAAAAGATTGCACTGCCCGGAGCCGGTGAGGCCCGCTCGGCTCTCTTGGTGGAGCTGGATAAATATATGGTGATTAGTACCCACCTCTCTCTTGATGAGGCCGAACGGGTTGAATCGGTAAAGATGATCACAGAGTGGGCTAAGAGTTACAGCAAGCCGCTTTTCCTGATCGGAGACCTGAATGCTACGCCGGACTCACCACCATTGGAGATACTGAAAAAGGAGTGGCAGATACTCTCCAATCCTAAACAGCCGACTTCTCCCTCAGTCAACCCGGGGAGTACCATCGATTATGTGCTGGGATATGTGGCAAACGGACAAACGTATACCAAGTACAACGCGCAGGTTATCGATGAGCAAGTGGCGTCCGACCACAGTCCTTTATTTGTCGACGTACGTTTGAAAACTCCTGCGTCGCTGGTGATGCGCACCATCCCTTACCTGCAAAACCCGGGTAAGGATAAAATGACCGTGATGTGGCTTACCCATGTGCCTGCACGAAGCTGGGTGGAATATGGTACGGATCCGAATAAAATGGATAGAGCCCGTACCATGCTCGAAGGGGTGATGGTAGCAAGCAACAAAATCCATCGGGTGGAGTTGAAGAATCTTCAGCCCGGTACAAGGTATTATTATCGGGTTGTTTCGCAGGAAATAACCCGATATTCCAGCTACAACAAAGAGTTTGGCGATACCGTCCGCTCTGATATAAAATCATTTACCACCTGGAGTGATCAGAAACGTGATTTTCGGGTCATTGTTTACAATGACCTCCACAGTAATATGAAGATGTTCGGGAAACTTCACAGCTACGTGGATGACAAACCCTACGATTTGGTCATCTTTAACGGTGACTGTTTTGATGATGTCGAAGTGGAAGCTGATATCCTGAACAGGCTGGTTGTTTACACACCACGAATAAAAAGTGACGAGATACCCTCTGTCTTCATTCGGGGAAACCATGAAACCAGAGGCGAATATTCATTGCACCTTTGGGACTACCTCGGAAGAATGGGGGGCCGTTCCTATAGCGCTTTCTCGCTGGGAGACACCCGGTTTGTTCTGCTCGATTGCGGAGAGGATAAACCGGACGATACGCCGGTCTACTACGATATGAATGATTTTACCCAGCACCGGCTCGATCAGGCCGCATTCTTGAAGGAGGAGTTGAAGTCGAAAGCGTTTGCCAGGGCAAATAAACGGGTACTGATTCACCATATCCCCATATTTGGTGTGAAACCTGAGAGTTTCTCACCCTGTTCCGATCTCTGGATACCCTTACTGCATAAGGCCCCCTTTACGGTTTCGCTCAACGGACATACCCATCGTTTTCGGGTAATAGAAAAAGATGAGTCGAATAACGCTTTCCCTGTCGTCATCGGGGGAAGCAACAGCGAACCAAACGGCACAGTAATGGTGCTCGAAAAGAAGGGAGAGGCACTCACCCTTCAGGTGATCAACGCAGCCGGAGAGACGCTCCTGAAGAAAGTGCTGTAAGAAGCAGAGAAACAGGGATATGTAGCCGGGTTATCGGGGAAGAAGTGCGAAGTCGAGAGCCTCTTCAACCGCAGCCAGATAGTGAAAGTTGAGGCCTTCGAGGTAACGGGCATCAATCTCTTCTACATCTTTGCGGTTTTCGTCGGAGAGTAAGATTTCGGTGATGCCGCTCCGTTTGGCGGCGAGGATTTTTTCCTTAATGCCGCCTACAGGGAGGATCTTTCCCCGGAGGGTGATTTCACCGGTCATCGCAAGCGATGGACGGACTTTCTTTCCGGTAAGGGCCGAAGCCACCGAAACAGCTATGGTGATGCCGGCCGAGGGGCCATCTTTGGGAATTGCGCCTTCGGGTACATGCACATGGATATCGGTCTCCTCGAAGATTTCGGGGGTAAGCGCCACCTTTTCGGCGTGCGATCGCAACCACTGAATGGCAATCACGGCCGATTCTTTCATTACATCGCCCAGGTTTCCGGTAAGGTTGAGCTTTCCTTTTCCTTTGCTGGTACTTGTCTCAACATAGAGGATTTCTCCCCCCGACGGAGTCCAGGCCAAACCGGTAACCACTCCGGTAAACTGGTTTCCGATGTATTTATCACGGTGATACTTGGCGATTCCCAGGATTTTGGCTGCCTCTTCGGGGGTGGGGTATTGGGGATAGGGAGAATCGGTGGCGATTTTCAGCGCGATATGACGAACCAATTTGGCCAACATCTTCTCAAGACGCCTTACGCCTGATTCACGGGTGTACGATTCAATGATCGACTCCATGGTGGCATCGGGAACAGCTATCTGCGAAGCAGTAATGCCATGTTCCGACAATAGCTTGGGCATCAAATGTTTCTGTGCTATCTCTATCTTCTCCTCTGTGATATAGCCATGCACGGAGATTACCTCCATGCGGTCGCGAAGGGCGGGATGAACACTCTCAAGTGCATTGGCCGTAGCCACAAACATCACCTTCGACAGATCGAAATCAATCTCCAGAAAGTTGTCATGAAAAGCACCGTTTTGTTCAGGATCGAGTACTTCCAACAGGGCAGAGGCCGGATCGCCCTGCGCACTGCTCCCCAACTTGTCTATTTCATCTAATACAAATACAGGATTGGCTGTTTTTGCCTTTATCAGATTGTGGATAATTCGGCCCGGCATGGCTCCGATATAGGTTTTTCGATGCCCCCTGATTTCCGACTCATCGTGCATACCTCCCAGCGACATACGGACGTATTGACGTCCCAATGCCGAGGCAATCGACTTTCCCAGCGAGGTTTTACCTACCCCCGGAGGGCCAACCAGGCAGAGGATGGGCGACTTCATGTCGTTCTTCAGTTTCAATACTGCCAGATGCTCTAAAATACGCTCCTTCACTTCGTCCAGGCCGGAGTGGTCTTTATTCAGAATATCGCGGGCTCTTTCCAGGTCGAAATTATCTTTCGAGAAGTCGTTCCAGGGCAGATCGAGCAAAATATTGAGATAATTAAGCTGAACCGAATATTCGGCGGCTGCAGGATTCTGCCGTTTTAGTTTTTCGACCTCCTTGTTGAAATGGGTTGACACCTCTTTACTCCATTGCTTTTTCTTCCCCCGTTTTACCAGATCTTTAATCTCTCTTTCTACCGGGTTATTCCCCAGTTCGTTCTGAATGGTTTTTATCTGTTGTTGAAGCAGGTATTCCCTTTGTTGCTGGTCCAGATCGTGTTTTACCTTCGACTGGATGTCGCGTCGCAACTCCAACATCTGTAGCTCTTTCGAAACCAATTCAAGTAACGCTACACCCCTGTCGGCAACCTCGTCAATTTCGAGCAGTCGCTGCTTTTCCGAAGCTTTAATGCGCGCATTTGTTGCAATAAAATGGGTGAGGAAGTCGGGTCGTTCCGAGTTCTTGATCATAAACGATACTTCGGGCGAAGGATCGCCTGAAAGGTCGTTGATTCGAAGAAACAGCTCCTTCAACGATTCGGAGATGGCTTCAAGCTGGCGAGACTCCTGATCGGGAATCAGATCTTCCAATAAAGTTATCTTTCCTTTGAGAAAAGGGTCGGTCTGTTCGATTGACTCAAGCCGGAAACGTTTTTGGCCTCTGATAATGACCGATGTAGAACCATCGGGCATCTTTAGCACCTTAAGAATTTCGGCTACCGTACCCACATTGTAGAGCTCCTTTTGGCCGGGATCCTGTATGGTGGGATTGCGCTGAGTCAGGGTACCGATAACAGGGGCCTTTTTGTGGCACGCCTCAACCAGCCGGATAGAACGGTCGCGTCCAACGGTAATCGGAATGATTACCCCCGGGAAAAGTACAGCGTTACGCAGAGGCAGAAGAGGTAACAGCTGCGGTATCTCCTGGTCGAAAGGTTTTTCTTCCTGCTCCTCAATAATGGGGAAGATTTCGCAACCTTCCCCCTCTTCCTGCATAAACATCATATCTTCTATAGAATATTCGCGTTCCATTTTGTCTGATTTCTCTGAGTCGTTGATTCAACACGCCCTGCCTCATAAACAACGGCTGCATAAAAATGTTTAGCTTGCCGGGACGATAGCTGTTGAATCGATGGTGCCCAATCGTCGGTAACCTGACCTTGGGGGAGCCTGAAGCCGGGGAACGGTGTCGGGTTCAACGGCTCTGAGTGTGTCGGGGACTACTCTCGCAGAGTCGTTGTCTCCTTTGGTGAGTTGCGACATTTTTGCAGCAATGTCGCCTTTGCTGTTGTATAGCGAGAAGAGTGTGAAATCGCCCTCTTCAAGATACGATTCTAACCCGTTCTCCCCGATAATTACCCCCTTATTCACTTTGGTGATACGGGCCACCATACGGGTATAAATTTTCTGGTTCTGTTCGTCCCAGAAGAGTTGTTCGGTGTTGATTCTATCACCGGCCTTATTGAATCCTACCACGTCGCCACGTCCTTCCCATAACTTTTGTTTTTCGTGATAGATGGCGTACCTGGCTGTGATCTCACCCCTGATAAGGGTGTCCTGTTCGAAAGCCTCCACGTGAATTCCTTCCGGGAATTCGGTGTAGGGGTTCTCTTCGTCGGCAAAAGAGAGCATAAGAGGGGCTCTCACTCTTGCTTTGAGCCTTCCCGAATCGGTGTAGATCATATCCAGATTCCGGGTAGTCAGGAGTGGCTCCTTGCTTTCGTTCTCCAGTTTACGTATGGTCTCCATATCATTCCGACATGCTGAAGCCGTCAGAACCATTGCCACAACCAAAAGAGGCCGGGTAATGCGGAAAAGAGCGGGCTTCGGCATGTCGGAAACAGGAAACGCAGTTGAATGGATGAAACAATTAGTATCTGACGCGGGTGGTTTCGTTAATCCAACCGCCCGCAGTATAGGAGTCGCCCTCCTTCACACTGAAGAAGAAGCCATCCTCGCTCGAAGGGAACTGCTTGGAATAGATGCCAATCAATTCATTTGCCTTATCGGCACAGTTGCTGTCGACACTTTTAGCCTTCATGAATTTATCGACAGCTGCCCAATAAACGGTTCTTCTCTTAAAGTTTGCTTCGGCCGAATCGCCGCCGAACATCGATTTGGCTCCCTGGGCATAGATAGTACCCACCAGGAGATAGGGATCGCCCCAGTTCTCGCGGGCACTGATGGCTAAACGGGCATATTTTAGTGCCTCCAACGGTTTCGAGAGCTGGTTCTGCTGAATCAGTGCCATCTGATAATAGTAATCGGCTTTATTTTCGGCTACGGTATCCGTATCGATGGCTATCTGCAGATACTCAACTGCTTTGGCGTAATTCTCTTTGCGGAGCATGAGTTTGGCCATGCCGTAAGAGGCCTGGGCAGAGGGCTCCTTCTGGATGAGTTTCTCGGTAACCTTCTCGAACAGGGCGGCAGCTGCCGGGTCGCCCTCAATGCAGTTATTCTTAATAAGAAGGGTCTGGATGCGTTTCAACAGATCCACATCTTCGGGATTGGCCGCGAATTGGGGTTCGAAAATGCGGATAATGTTGGCGCAGTCGGCAACGCCACTGGAAACGAAAAGAGAGTTGATTTGCGCCTTCAGTGTGGGAAGATCTGCATGGTCGGGTTGCATCGCCATTTTTCTGTCTACCCACATTCTTACCCTGTCGTAGGTGCTAAATACCTCATCGGCCTGTACCTCGCCGGTTTTGAACTGCTCGATGAGCGTAGAGAAGTAGGCCCAGATCTCATCAGGTTCGGCATTAGGACCCTGTTCACGGAGGTAGCGGTCCAGATTGTTGCGAATCTGCATACGGATACGCGGATCGTCTCTGCGGGGATGATGACGGTAAAGGTCCATCCCGATGTATTGCGATACCCGAAGCTCATCCTGGGGATAGAATTCCATACGGGTTTTGTAAATAGTCAACAGGGTGTCCATATAGGCCGCTTTCTTATCGGCATTGGTTTCCTCCATCAAAAACTTCATATACATCGTGGCGCCGTCTACCACAAGGAATTTGCTCGAATTGGGGCAGGCATCAAAGGCTTTTCGCCAGTAAGGAAGAGCAGCCGCATAATTTTTTGTTCGGAAGTTGCCCCTGTATAATTGGTTGTTCATGAGGCAGTCGATACTGTCCTGCCCTTTGCCGTACTTTGTTGCGCTTGCCCGTCCGGTTTGGCCGGAAACCGGGAGAAAAGCAAACAACGCTGCTGCCAGAGTCAAGAAGAAGAGTCCCGTTTTTTTCATCACTTTCTAATTTTTATCTATTTGTATAATTGCTATATCCAATTGTCGGGATTAATCCCATTTGCGTTTCAGGAACCAAAAGTCGAATAAAGATACGCTAATGCTTACAATATGCAGGTTCTCACGGATTAAATTTTTGCTTTTCGTGCCTTTGGTCTCAAACGAATAGGAGATATTACACATCGTCCTGTCTTGTCGGAACGGTAAACCCAGACCGGCGGTAATTCCCAGATTTTTGGGCTTCTCACCCTGTACAGTAAAATAAGAATCAGAGAGATACGCTCCCAGACGATACGCTATCCGCTGATAGTATTTGCTCCTGACGCCTCTCTGTCCAATCGGTACAAATTGCGCGCCAAAACTGATTTTTCCGGCATTCGTGAGGGTGTCGTTACTGAAGAAAAAATCGGTATCACCCCATTTCCGATAGGAGTAATCTACTCCGACCAGCCATTGATCCTGATAGTTATAGAAGAGGCCAATTCCCAGCGCCTGGGGCAAACGAATAGAGTGCTTCTTCCCCTTTGCATACGATATGGTATCGTGATATCCTTCGTACGAACTGAATGTACTGAGCATGGCCTCTCTCACTCTCAACCTGTTGGCAGGTTCGAAGGTAAGACCTGCCGTCAGGCGGTTCTTTTCGCCCCAACTGTGAGTATACTGAGCACCGGCCTGAAAATGAAAACCTTTGGCCTGCAGCTCGCGCGTAGAAATGATTGTGAGTGCATTGGCATCGAATGGAAAGGAAGTAGTGTTTTTATAGGAGAGGGTACCAAAAAGCCAGGAGAGATTTGCTCCAACCGAGAAATTTCCGATCGATACCCCATGACCCCACAGCAGACGGTTAATTCCCCCATCGCCCTGATTGAGATAGTCAACCGTTGTTCCCAATTCGGGATCGGGGCGCCCATACCGAATCAGGTTATAGCCGACAGAAGAGTAGGGCAGGAGTCCCAGAACCGAATTCCACCGTTTACTCATGATCGGGAAGCTGAAGAGGATATGGTTGAGGTTAACTGTCCAGTCTTTTTCGGTAGAAGAGCCGCTGCTGAAACGGGAGTAGCGCGACGAGCCGCCAAAGTGGAGAATAAACGATACGCTGTCCTGTTCGGTATAGGAGGCAGGGTTCATTAACGAGGGTACATTATTTTGGCGAAAGCCGATACCCAAATAACCCATACCCAGCTGCATACCGTACGATTCCGGCGCCAACTCGCCTATTCCGAAACGGGAATAGGGCGATTGTGTATGGTTCTGTCCCGCAATCGGGAGCAGGGAGTAACAGAGTAGGAAAAGAGCCGGAAATAGCTTTTTATAGGTTTGCATTGTATAGGAGTATTCTGAAGAGGCCGTACAACACCAGATGCGGTTCTGCAAAGATGTGATAATTTAGGAATTTCTCAAAGAGGAAGAGGTCTCCTCCGGTGGCCACAACATGTAAATCTGGATATTGTTGTCTGCAGCGTTCTATATATCCCGCCGTTTCGAAGAGTATTCCCTGCATAATCCCCCCATTTAACGCATCGGCTGTTGTAACGGGAGGATAATCGGGAACATCCGTAAGTGTTGCCAGGGGAAGCCGACGGGTAAATTGATGAAGCGCTTCTGCGCGCATACGAAGGCCGGGCGAAATCACGCCCCCCAGAAAGTCGCCCTCGCGCGAAGTGAGATCGATGGTGAGTGCAGTACCGGCATCGACAATCAACAGCGGCTTGCCTCCATGCAGAAAGTGGGCTCCGGCAGCGGCACAAAGCCTGTCTTTTCCCAATGTTTCGGGGGTTGCATAGCCATTTTTAAAGGGGAGAGGGGTGTTGCTCTCCAGCGTGAGAAAGTAGCGTGAACGGGCCTTTATCGCCCCGGCAAGCGGAGATTCGGGCAAGCCTACGCTCGACACTATGGCACGGGAAAATGTGGCATGGCTGCCCAGAAGAGTCTTCCACTCATCGGCGTTGTCGGAATCAACCGTGAAATCCGACGTGAGCAAACCCTCTTTGAAAAAACCCAATTTAGTCCGGGAATTTCCTATGTCGACACATAAATCTGTCATGCACATCTTTCTGAAAGAGGCAAAATTACGTTTTTTTCGTGACTGTGGTTGTTTTTGTCTATTTTTGTAGTTCGCACGGTTTCTCTGTGCTTCCGTACTTAGCGTTGACTTACTATGAAATACACAGCCGAACAGATTTTCGCCGCGCTGAAACATGTGCGTCATCCGGCCGAAGGCAAAGATGTGGTAACACTCAATATGGTAAGCGATCTCCGGATCTCTGATAATTCGGTGGCTTTTGTCCTCACCTTCCGGAAATGGAACGACCCTTCCATGATGTCGGTTCGTAAAGGGTGTGAGAAGGCTCTTACCTATTATGTCGACCCCGCACTGGAGGCCGATATTCGTGTAGAATCGCTCGAGGCTCCCGAAGTGAAAGAGCCGCCACTGCCACAAGCCCGCAACATCATTGCTATCTCCTCGGGCAAAGGAGGCGTCGGAAAATCGACAGTGGCCGCCAATCTGGCAGTAGCTCTTGCCCGTCTCGGTAACCGGGTGGGATTGATCGATGCCGATGTATACGGCCCTTCGGTTCCTAAAATGTTTGGGGTGGAGGAGGAGAAACCTGCCGGCAGAGAGGTCGATGGCCGTCATCTGATTGTTCCCATCGAACAGTATCAGGTGAAGCTCTTATCGGTAGGTTTCTTTGTGAAGCCCCAAGATGCAGTAGTATGGCGGGGCCCTATGGCCACTTCGGCACTTAAACAGCTCTTCCAGCAGGCCGATTGGGGCGAGCTCGACTTTCTGCTGATTGACCTGCCTCCGGGAACCGGAGATGTGCACCTTACTATGGTACAGGAGTTGCCGGTTACAGGTGCTGTCATTGTAAGTACGCCTCAGGAGGTTGCCCTTGTCGATGCCGTTAAGGGAATCAATATGTTCAGAAACGACAAGATTAATGTACCCATTCTGGGATTGGTAGAGAATATGGCCTGGTTTACGCCCGAAGACGCCCCTGAAAAGAGATACTATCTTTTTGGTCGCGAAGGGTGCAAAGCGCTTGCCGAGAAAGAGGGGATTGCCCTTCTGGGACAGATTCCCATTGTCGGATCCATTTGCGAAAGTGGCGATTCGGGCCGACCCATTGCCCTCGACGAGAATCATCCGGCAGGAAGAGCCTTTATGCAACTTGCTTCCGAAATGGTTCGCAGGGTTGAGGAACGAAATGCTCAGGCCGAACCTACCCGTCGGGTTACTATGGACAAACATTCACACTAAATCCCTTTTGAGGTGTGGTTATGAGGGGGAAGAGAGTTCTTGCACAGATACTATTTGCCTCCGGCCTGGCAGTCGGCATGGTAGCCTGTTCGGTCACCGGCAATACGCTCGAGTCGAGACTCTACCACGCTTTCACCACCCGCTACAACCTCTTCTATAATGCAGGAGAGCTCTATCGGAAAGGAGCGGCAAACCTCGCTACCGAAAACAGCGATGATTTCGGCGAGATTCTTCCCATCTTTCCTGAACCCTCTTCCGCTACCCTCTCCACGTTGCAGAAGGAGATGGACATAGCTGTTCAGAAGCTGCAAACGGCTATCCGGAAACACTCTATCGGGTCGAAACCCCGTATGAAGCCCAAAAGTCTGGCCCAGCAGGATTTCTACAACCAGTCGGAGTTTAATGCCGCCATCGACAATTGTCGTCTGCTCATGGGCAAAGCGCAGTTTGCCAAAGGCGATTATGCAACGGCTGCTGAGACCTTTTCTTTACTCGTGCGCACATCGAAGGGTACCGACTCTTTCTATCCCGGAAAAATCTGGCAGATTCGTGCCATGACGATGCAGGGAAGCCTCACGGATGCAGCCATTCTGGCTTCCGATCTGCGAAAAGATCTGCTTTTCCCCAAATATCTTCTCAAATCGTTCGATCTGACAGAGGCCGACCTCAAAATTCGCCAAAAATTGTGGGACGAGGCGGCTACTCTACTCGGTAAGGCCATTAGCCGGGAGCGAAGCGGTTCGGTCAAGATGCGCTACACCTTTATCCAGGCTCAGCTCCTTGAACGGGCCGGAAAGCCCGAAGAGGCCGTTGAACGCTATAAAATGGTGGCATCACGGGCATCCGACTATCAGTTGGAACTCAATGCCTGGCTGGGTATTGCATCCGGGACGCCCGATGGCGAGGGGTTGTCGGAGGTTCGTGCCGATCTCGAGGCTATGCTCACCGATGCCAGAAATCCTGACTACCGCGATCAAATCTATTTTTCGCTTGCCCGTCTCGGCTTGCGTATGGGCGACTCGCTTGCTTACGAACAGCATCTGCAGCGCTCGTCCGAATCGAGTACCGTGAACCGGGCTCAAAAGGGGCGAAGCTGCCTGGCACTCGCCTCCATCTACGCGGGGAGGCGGCAATTTCTGAAAGCAGCCGCCTATTACGATACAGCGGTTGTTTCGTTAACCGAAAATCACCCCGATTTTCAGGCGGTTCGTCTGGAGTCGGTTACCTATAAGGATCTGGCCCGGTTGCTATCCGATATCGCCCGTGAGGATTCACTCGCGGCATGGGCCGAACTTCCTCCTGCCGAGAGAGAGGCGCGTATTGCCAGTAGGGCTGCCGAACAGGCTTCGGCCGCTGCAAAGGCCGATTCGCTGGCCACAGCTGCCCGTTCGCGACGATCGGCTTCCACAACCGCAACTTCTACGGTCGGCTCCGGTCAGTGGTACTTTTACAACGAACTAGCCATCAATAGGGGTCGTTCCGACTTTTATGCCCTATGGGGTACCCGGCCCAACGAAGACAACTGGCGGGTACGAAACCGTTCTTCTGCCCTATCCGGTGGCACAGGGGCCGTTGTCGATCCCGCATCGGCATCGTCGGCTGCCTCTTCTAATCTGCTGCCGGAAATGAACGATTCGCTACGGAAAATCTCTATTGAGCGCAGAGCCCGCCTCTATTACGAGGCTGCCTTCCTGTTACGGCAACGACTCAACGATTCACGGTCGTCCGATTCGCTGCTTACCCTTATGAACGAACGCTTTCCAGGTAACGAGAACGAATTGAATGTCTGGTATCAGCTCATGAAGAGTGCATCGACCTCTCGTCCCGAACTGGCAGCGCAATATGCCTCGCGCATTGTGGCAAACTATCCGGAATCGTTAATTGCCAAAACCATAACCAATCCCACGTTTGTGGAGGCTCAACAGAAAGCCCTTGACGAGGCAGCCCGGCTCTATGAAGAGATCTTCGGGTTATGGAAAAACAACGACTTTGAAGCCGCAGTTGCCCTTGCCGACCGGACAGCTGCCCGGTTTCCCGAAAGCGATCTTCTTCCCCGGATTATGTTTGTAAGGGCATTGTCGCTGGGAGGTATCCGGGGGCGTGCTGCCATGCGCGAAGAGTTGGTGAATCTCTCCACCACCTTTCGCAGCAGTGAGATTCTCTACGATATTTCCGATGCCATCGCGATTCTGGATCAGGTAGAAGCCGCGGCGCTGGCACAACCCAAAAGCGAAGAGAGAGCCTATCGGTATGAGCCGGGCGACAGTCTTTCGCTGGTATGGCTTCTCGATACCCCTGAAGAGATCAACCAGTTACAGTTCGACCTGGTCAGTTTTGCCATGGGAGTAGAGGCAGTGGCCGATATGATTCCCCTTCAGAGACGTATGGGCAGTTATATGGCTCTCATCTACCCGCCTGTTAAGGCCATCGATGCTTTCCGTTTTTACAAGGGGTTTTTCGGGTCGCCACTCTCAACAGCTCATGTCTCTTCACAAAAGACGCTTCTCTTTCTGATCAACGAAACCGATCTGCAACGACTCACTAACCGGCTCGATTTCGAGAACTATATGGAGATGTTCAACCGCGAGTATCTTCCCCTGGTTCCCGAATCGCCCCAACCCGATCTCTCCGATGACACAGAATAGCCCCACAGAAACCCTTATTTTATGGGCCGACGACGAGATTGATCTGTTGGGACTTCATGTGAAGTTTCTCACGGAGAAGGGGTATAAAGTAATAACGGTAACCAACGGGCAAGATCTTCTGGAGGTGCTCCGTGTGCAGAGTGTCGATATTATTCTTCTCGACGAAAACATGCCGGGTCTTAGCGGGCTGGAGACCCTCTCACAGATAAAACGGCTGGCCTCGCAGATACCGGTAGTGATGATTACCCGTAATGAGGCAGAGGATATTATGGAGGAGGCCATTGGTGCCCAAATTTCCGATTATCTGATTAAGCCGGTTCATCCCAACCAGATACTTCTGGCCATAAAGAAGAATATCGACAAATCACGTCTGGTGAGCCGGAAAAGCATCTCTGATTTCAGACAGGAGTTTAGCGGCCTGGCCGGGTCAATGTCGGCAGCCGGAAGTTTCTCCGAATGGGAAGAGATCTACCGGAAACTCATCTTTTGGGATCTTGATCTCCATGCCTTGGAAGAGAAGGAGATGTACCAGATTCTTCAGGAGCAGCTGCATCTGGCCAATCAGCAGTTTTCGCGTTTTATTCGGCAGAATTATGTCGATTGGTTTGGTAAAACCGCTTCGCAACAACCGTTGCTTTCGCATGATGTATTCCGTACGCTCCTCTTCCCGCTGTTGGGGAAAGGCAGGAAGGTGGTTGTGCTTCTCATGGATAATTTCCGTTACGACCAGTGGCTTACCGTACTTCCCCTCTTTTCCGGCCGGTTCAGGGTCGAAAAAGATGCGCTCTTCTGTTCTATCCTTCCCACCGTAACCCAATATGCCCGAAATGCCCTCTTTTCGGGTCTGATGCCTGCCGAGATTGTGCGCAGCTATCCTGAGTATTGGATAGAGGAGAGTTCGGACGAAGAGAGCCACAACATGTTCGAACATCAACTGCTTCAAAAACAGATGGAGCGGCTGGGGCTTCAATACAAAACCGGCTATGAAAAGATTACGCTCAGCAAGTTGGGTCGGAAAATTGCCGAAAATTGGGCCAACTACCGAAGCAACGATCTCACAGTGATTGTCTGTAACTTCTCCGATCAGGTTTCGCATTCGCGTACCGAAGTGGAGATGCTTCGCGAACTCACATCCGATGAGGCAGCTTACCGCTCGCTTACGCGCTCATGGTTCGAACACTCCCCCTTGATGGAGCTGGTCAGAAATCTGGCGCGCGAGAATGTGACCCTGGTTGTTACCACCGACCACGGCTCGGTAAGAGTAGAGAGGCCCGAAAAGGTAATTGGTGACCGGCTCACCTCTACCAATCTCCGGTTTAAAGAGGGGCGGAACCTGAACTACAATCCCAAATCGGTGTTCGAAGTGAGAACACCCGAAAAAATAGGACTGCCCAGGAAAAATCTCAGTTCTTCCTATATTTTTGCCCTGGCGAACGACTATTTTGTCTATCCCAAGAATTACAACCAATTTGTTGTACACTTCAAAGATACCTTCCAGCATGGCGGGGTGTCGATGGAGGAGATGATGGTTCCCTTTGTTGTTTTGTCGCCTGTTCAGAGCTAAAACCGTACCTATGGATCTACACATTGCTTCGCTTCAGGATCTAAAGAGAGTAGCCGTCCGTTTTCTTCAAGTCACCGGCGACTGTCGCCATTTCGCGTTTTATGGCGCCATGGGGGCGGGGAAAACCACCTTTATTAAGGCTCTTTGTGCTGAATTGGGGGTAACCGATCCGGTCACCAGTCCTACCTTTGCCATAGTGAATGCCTACCGTACTCCGATTCACGGTTGGGTCTATCACTTCGATTTCTACCGTCTCGAAAATCCTTCCGATGCCTTCGACTTTGGCGGTGAGGAGTATTTCGAAAGCCCCTATTATTGCTTTGTTGAGTGGCCCGAGCGTGGGGAGGTGATTCTGCCCGATTCGGTATGCCGCGTTTACATCACAGAACAGCCCGACGGATCGAGGCTCGTCAGCCTCCCCTCTCTCTAACACTACCCGATTATGAGCGACCGATCCTCTATTTCACTAACCTACCTGCGACAATACTTTTCTACCCAGGAGGAGACTCTCGAAGCGGAGCCGCGTACTGCTAAACCGATTCTGGCTCTTTTGCAGGAAAAAGATGCCATGGAAAAACGCATCCTCCTCACACCCGAGGCAGTGGGAGTATTGGCTCGTGCCGGTTTTAGAATCTGGGTGGAGTCGGGTGCCGGCTCCGGAGCGCAATATGCCGATGTGGACTATTCTGAGCACGGGGCCGAAATTGTCGATACCCAAAAGGCCTATTCTCAGGCAGATTTTCTGCTCAAGATTCAGCCTCCGCTTCCCGAAGAGGCCGAAATGATGCGAGGCCACCAGGTGCTCTTCTCGTATCTGTTTCAACGCAATCACAGTCTCGATTTTGTAAAGGTTCTCCAAAGCCGGAAAATCACCGCCTTTGCCCTTGAGTATATGGCCGACAGAAACGGCCTGCTTTCCGTGGTAAGGGTGATTCGCGAAATTGAGGGGATGGCCTCGGTTCAGATTGCAGCCGAGTATCTGAGCAACACCGCGGGCGGAAAAGGAATTCTGTTGGGCGGCATTTCGGGTATTACCCCGTGCGAAGTGGTCATTCTGGGTGCCGGAACAGCCGGTGAAGCTGCAGCACGGGCTGCCATGGGGCTTGGTGCTTTTGTGAAGGTTCTTGACGACGATATTCTCCGTCTCGAACAGCTCCAGAACCATCTCGGTACCCGTATGTACACCTCTATTCTTCATCCGCAGGTGCTTGATCGCGCCCTCCATTCGGCCGATGTGGTGATTGTTGCGCTCGACCAGGATGTCTCCGATCTCCATTTTCGCATTACCTGCGAAATGGTATCACGGATGAAAAGAGGTTCGGTGATCGTCGATCTGGGAGTTGGACAATCCAGCTCAATTGAGACTGCCAGCTGTTGTTCGGCCGAACATCCGGTGGGTACTCATCAGGGGGTAATCCACTACTGTGTACCCTATATTGCCTCGCGGGTGGCCCGCACCTCCTCGATTGCCCTGAGTAATGTGATGGTACACGTTTGTCACGAGATGCTGACTGTCGGGGTTATGCCCCGGCTTCGCGCCGATTCCGGATTGCGGCAGGGAGTGTACCTCCTGAACGGGATTCTCACCCACTCCGGGCTGGCCGAACACCTTGGCCTTCCCTTCCGCGATATTCATCTTTTGATGGCCGCCTTTTAAGAGATTCGGGACGATTCTTGTAACTTTGCCCGGAAAAACCGATAAACCATGGAGACGCATCTCATCCTATACAACTCTCTGACCCGCAAAAAAGAGCCGTTCGAACCCATTCACCCGCCCCATGTCGGGCTCTATGTGTGCGGCCCCACTGTTTATGGCGACGCTCATCTGGGTCATGCCCGTCCCGCAATTACCTTCGATATCCTCTTCCGTTACCTTCGTCATCTGGGTTACAAGGTTCGTTATGTACGCAATATTACCGATGTGGGCCACCTTGAGAATGATGCCGATTCGGGCGAAGACAAAATCGCCAAGAAGGCCCGGCTCGAACAACTCGAACCCATGGAGGTGGTTCAATTCTACACTACCCGGTATCATCAGTCTATGGAAGCCCTGAATGTGCTGCCTCCCAGTATTGAGCCGAGGGCGTCAGGGCATATAATTGAACAACAGCAACTTATTGAGAAGATCCTGAAAGCCGGGTTTGCTTACGAGAGCAATGGTTCGGTCTATTTCGACCTGCCTAAATATGCCTCGAAGTACCCCTACGGTGAGCTGTCGGGCCGGCTTCTCGACGACCAGGTGTCCAACTCCCGCACCCTCGACGGGCAGGAGGAGAAAAGGAATCCGCTCGATTTCGCCCTTTGGAAAAAGGCTTCGCCCGAACACATTATGCGTTGGCCTTCGCCGTGGAGCGACGGATTTCCCGGATGGCATCTGGAGTGCTCGGCCATGAGTACCCGCTACCTTGGCGAAACCTTCGATATTCACGGAGGGGGAATGGACCTGCTCTTCCCGCACCATGAGTGCGAAATTGCCCAATCGACCGCTGCACAGGGGCAACCATCGGTGAAAACCTGGATGCACAACAACATGATTACCATCAATGGGCAGAAGATGGGAAAATCGCTCGGCAATTTCATCACCCTCGACGAGCTCTTCACGGGGAGCCATGCCTTGCTCGAAAAGGGCTATTCGCCCATGGCTATCCGCTTCTTTATTCTGCAGGCACACTACCGCAGCACCCTCGATTTTTCGAACGAGGCGCTTCAGGCCTCCGAAAAGGGGTATCAGCGTTTGATGGCCGGTCTGGAGTTGCTCGGCAAAATCCGCCCCGTTGCCGGCGGTACGCTCAATCCTTCCGAACTTGAGGCTGCCTGTGCCGATGCCATGAACGACGACCTGAACACCCCTATGGTGATTGCTCATCTGTTCGATGGCCTAAAGATGATCCATCAGGCCTACGAAGCCAAAGAGGGCTTTTCCGAAGAGAATCTGGAACGCATGCGCCGATTGTACCGGAGCTATCTTTCCGATCTGCTCGGGTTGCAGGAACCGTCGGTTGCGGAAGAGCACCACGAGGCACTGCTCAATTACCTGATCCAATTTGTGTGCGACCTTCGCCTGGAGGCCAAAGCGGCCAAAGATTACGCCGCTTCCGATCGCATCAGAAACAAACTGTCTGAGTTGGGCGTTGAGATCAGAGACAAAAAAGATGGCTGCGACTGGACCATTAAATAGAGAGCATCTCTTTTTGCAAAGACGATGGGCACGAGAGGTAAGGATTGGCGATACGCCTCTCGGAGCGGGTCATCCTGTGCGGGTGCAGTCTATGACCAACACTGATACCTCCGATGTGCGGGCCACCCTGGAGCAATCTATCCGCCTCGTCGAGGCCGGATGCGAATATGTACGGGTTACGGTGCCTTCGTTACGTGAAATCGAGAGCCTCAGGGCGCTGAAAAAAGGGCTTCGGGAGGCGGGATTCTCCACACCGCTGATTGCCGATGTGCACTTTAATCCCAAAGTGGCCGAAGAGGCTGCCCGCATAGTGGAAAAGGTTCGGATCAATCCCGGTAACTATACCGACGGTTCAGACCCTGCCCACGAACTCGAAAGGATAAGAGTACGGCTCTTGCCCCTGATTGCCATATGTCGTGAATATGGCACAGCCATCAGGGTAGGCACCAACCATGGATCGCTCAGCGAACGGATTATGCACCTTTACGGTGATACACCGCAGGGTATGGCCGAATCGGCCATGGAGTTTGTCCGAATTTTCCATGCAGAAGGATTTCATCAACTGGTTCTCTCCATGAAGGCCAGTCATACAGGAATTATGATGGCCTCCACGCGTCTTCTGGTGCAAATGCTTTCTGCCGAACAGATGGACTACCCTATACACCTGGGTGTTACCGAAGCGGGTGCGGGTGAAGACGGCCGGATCCGTTCGGCTGTAGGTATCGGAGCCCTTTTACAGGAAGGGGTAGGAGATACCATTCGTGTTTCGCTTACCGGTCCTCCCGAAGAGGAGATTCCCGTTGCAAAAACCCTGGTTGCCTATGCATCCCGGTCGCTCTCACTTCCCGCCCCGTCTTCGCCCCTGCGGGTGGTTCGCCGGGAGATTTCCGATATAGAAGAGAAACATCTTTTCTGGCGAAAAGAGGGTTTTCGTGCTCCCGGAGGAGCAGCGGGTTTGGTTGATTGGGCCGAAAACCTGCCTGTTTCGGAAGTTACCCGCGTTTTACGGGAGGCCCGTTCGGAAAAGCCGGGATTACCTCTGGTGGTAAAGAGGGGATACAGCGGAGCGTCTTTGTCTGATTTTCAGTGTAAAGCATCCTTCGATCTCGGCTCACTTCTTTCGGAAGGGGTGGTCGACGGGCTATGGCTCTTCGATACCGATAGTCGGCTGACCCCTGAAGCGGTTGCCGACACTACCCTCAATATTCTGCAGGCCTGTCGTCTCCGGATGAGCCGGACCGAATATATCTCCTGCCCCTCCTGTGGAAGGACCCTTTTCGATATCGCCCTGGCTGCCGAACAGATTCGTTCGGAAACCGGACATCTGAAAGGGGTAAAAATCGCCATCATGGGGTGTATTGTTAACGGTTTGGGCGAGATGGCCGATGCCGACTACGGATATGTGGGTGCCGGTCGCGGTAAAATATCGCTCTATAAAGGCAAAACGCTGGTGAAACGTAATATGCCCCAGGAAGAGGCTGTTGCGGCGCTGGTTGCCTTACTCAAAGAGAACGACGACTGGAGAGATCCCTGAACTAATCACACGTAATACTACCGGCCATGAGGAATTCCATCGAAGAGTACGTTACACTGCCAACCGGCAAGATCTGGCACAAGAGAGTTTCCGGCGGTTCGGGAACTCCGCTGCTGCTGATTCACGGTGGTCCGGGCATCTCGGCACACTATCTGGCCCCTTTGGAGGCGCTGGCTTCAGGACGTGATGTGATTTTCTATGAACAGTCAGGATGCGGCCGCTCCGACGGAGCCGACAATCGGTTGCTCTGGCGGCTCGACCATTATGTTGAGGAGTTGCACCAATTGCGAAAAGCACTTCATCTTGAGCGAGTTCATATCCTGGGCCAATCCTGGGGTGGCGGTCTGGCCGGTTCGTATGCGCTGGCCCATCCCGATTCGGGAATCTCTTCGCTGGTCTTAAGTGCTCCGCTGCTCGATTCGGCCCGGTGGGCGAACGACCAGAAGGAGAACCTCTCACATTTCCCGGTGAGTATACGGGCAGCCGTATCGCGTGCGGAGGAGGCAGGGGTCTACGATTCGGAGGAGTACCAGAATGCCATCACCGCCTATTACAATCGGCATATTTGCAGGCTCGACCCCTGGCCCGACTGTATGATGCAGTCGATGGAGGCCTTTAATACCGATCTCTATCTCTATATGTGGGGCCCCAGCGAGTTTACCGTTACCGGTACCCTGCGTAATTTTACCATCGAAGCGGACCTTTCGAAACTGCACCTTCCCGTTCTGCTTACCTGCGGAGAGTTCGATGAGGCTTTGCCCGATACCATGCGTCACTATCAGTCTCACTTTCCGTCTGCCCGCCTAAAGGTATTTGAAGGCTGTTCGCATGGACATCATCTGGAGGCAACCGGAGCCTACCTCAAAGAGGTGAGCTCGTTTTTAGCAGAGGTCGACCGGGGGCGTTGAGCCGTTTAGTTCGGACTCAATGGCCATCTGCATGCCCGACAATTCCGAAAGACCCTTAAGTCGCCCTATCAGCGGATAGCCGGGATTCGATTCACGCGAAAAGTCGTCGAGCATCTTCACCCCGTGATCGGGCCGGAAGGGTATTCTGAAGTCGGTTCGTCCGGCAGCTTTTCTACGCCGCTGCTCTTGCAACAGCGCCTTAACAATGGGGTACATATCGATATCACCCTCCACGTGGCCATACTCGTGAAACACTCTGTTGCCCAGAAAACGGTTATTCCGAAGATGGGCAAAATGGATACGGTGTCCCAACCGTTTTACAATGGCCTCCAGATTATTTTGCCGGTTTACAGAGAGCGAACCGGTACAGAAGGTAATCCCGTTTGCGTTGGAATCGACCTGATTGCATATCCACTCCATATCCTCGAGCGTACTGACAATTCTGGGAAGCCCCAATACAGGGAAGGGGGGGTCGTCGGGATGAATACATAGATGTACCCCGGCAGCCTCAGCAACAGGTACCACCTCTTTCAGGAAAAGTGAGAGGTGTTCACGCAGCTTACGGGTGTCGATATCGCGGTAGGTGTTCAGCAGTTGCAGAAATGCAGTTTTGTAATCGGTTTCCGAACCATCTATGGCTCCGTCGATAAACTGCTGCGACACCACGATAATATTGCGGGTAAGTTGTTCCTGCTGTGCGGGCGCCATCTGTTTCTTCACTTTGCGGGCCTCTTCAATTAGTTGAGGCGGATAGTCAGCTTCGGCTCCGGGCCGTTTTACCATAAAAAGGTCGAATGCGGCAAAGGTGGCATAATCGAAATACATTACCTCGCCCCCGCCGGGAAGCAGATAGTGTAAATCGGTGCGAATCCAGTCGAGCACCGGCATGAAATTGTAGCAGACTGTATCGATGCCGCAGGCTCCCAGGTGGGTTAGCGATTGCTTGTAATTATCGATAATCTGCCTGAAAGGCCCGCTTCGACTCTTAATCGGCTCCGAAACCGGAAGGCTCTCAACCACCGTCCAGCGCATACCATGCGCTTCGATATCGCGTTTCACCTTCATGATCTCATCCACCGGCCACACCTGCCCATTGGGAATGTGGTGCAAAGCCGTAACCACCCCCTCTACCCCCATCTGCTGCAAATCCTCCAGGCGAATCGGGTCATTATACCCGAACCAACGCCACGACCTCTCAAGAGCCATACCTTATCATTTTCATTAATCACTAACCATTCCTTTTCAGCATTAGAGCACTATCCCTCTGCGCTTGCGTGTATTTGTCGTTTCGCGCGCAGCGCAGCACTCGAAGCGCACACGCGCTTCGAAGCACCAGAGCACTTCTTTTCTGCACTAGAGCAGCGCGCAGCGCATTTATACTCCCGAATACGCACTAAATCCCCCGTCCACCGGGATAATGGCTCCGGTAATAAAACTGGCTGCGTCCGAACAGAGGAAATGGACCAATCCGTTCAATTCGCTGATATCGCCAAACCGTTTCATCGGTGTTTTTGCCAGCACCTTCAAACTCCGATTGGTATAGGAACCATCGGGATTAATCAGGACAGCCCTGTTTTGATTGCCTATAAAAAAGCCGGGAGCAATGGCATTAACCCGTACCTTTTCGCCAAATTTCATGGCCAGCTCTGTGGCCAGCCACTGTGTGAAAATATTGATGCCGCTTTTAGCAGCCGAATAACCGGGAACCCGCGTGATGGCCGAATAGGTGGCCATAGAAGAGATATTAATGATGCTTCCCTTTCCGTTTTTGGCCATCATCTCGCCAAATACCATGCAGGGCAGGATACTCCCGTTTAGATTCAACTGCATCACCTTGTCGAAATCCTCTATCTTCATATCGAAGATGGTCTGCTCTTCAGTCAGGGTGGCACCCGGAATATTTCCTCCGGCCGCGTTCACCAGAATGTCTACCCCGCCAAACTCCTCACCGATTTTTCTTGCTGCCTCATTCAGGCTCTCCCGGTTCAGGATATCACATACCCAACCCCGCACACTACCCAGAGGCTCCAGTTCACGAACGCGGGTTTCGACCGCCTCTGCCCGAATGTCGAGAATCGCTACATGCACACCGGCTTCGACTAAGCTTTTCGCGATACTGCCGCCTAAAACGCCACCGCCACCGGTGACAATTGCAACTTTTTTGTTGAGGGAGAAATTGGGAGTAGACATGGATATAACGGTAAATGGTTAATGGTTAATGCGCTGCGCGCGAATGTCCTGATAATCTGATGATTTGTTTGGCAGTAGAAACGGGTATTTTGCCTGTGTTCCTGGTGTAAAGGTACTAAAATTAGAAAAACGGAGTAGGAAAGTGATGAGCCATTGGTTCTTCATGGTAGAAATGGGAAGGAACAGTACGGAATTTCTTAAAAAGGTGTACTTTCGTGTTGTTGAGTTCCTAAAAAACGTGAAATTATTACATCTTTTATCTCTAAAAAACGTGAATTCCGACTGAAATGAAACGCAAAATTTATCAGCAACTGGTCGATTGGAAAAAGAGCCGCAAGGGTGATGTGGCTCTCTTGATTGAGGGGGCAAGACGTATAGGGAAGAGTTATATTGTTGAGCAGTTTGCCGGAAACGAGTACGACTCTTATATTCTTGTCGATTTTAGTAAGGTGAATCCTCAAGTGATGGAGTTTTTCAACCTATATCTGGACGATCTTGATACGCTCTTCTTACATCTTGAACTCTATTTCAGACGAAAACTTACACCCCGTCAATCAAGGGATGAAGAGGCCCGTTCGCTCATCATTTTTGATGAAGTGCAGTTCTGTCCACGTGCCCGCGCAGGTATCAAACACTTAGTTGCAGACCATCGTTATGACTATATCGAGACGGGATCGCTTATCTCCATCCAAAAAAATGTGAAGGGAATAATGCTGCCTTCAGAGGAGCACGCTATTGAGATGTTTCCTATGGATTTTGAGGAGTTTCTTTGGGCGATGGGCGATGAGGTGATGATGCCCTACATTCGTGCCCAATTCGAAAATAGACTTCCGATGAGAACGTTTCAGCGAAGGGCGATGGACTACTTCCGCCAATATCTCATTGTGGGAGGTATGCCTCAAGCTGTGGCAAAATATATAGAGATGCGCGATTTTAAAAGGGTAGATGAAGTGAAGCGCGACATCCTTACACTCTACCGCAATGATATCCGCAAGTATGCCGATAACCAGGAAACTAAAGTGACAGCCATCTTTGATGAGATTCCGGGACAATTGCTAAAACATGAAAAGAAGTTCCGTCTCACGGCATTGCGCGACGATGCGCGTATGCGCGACTACTCACAAGCCTTTTTCTGGCTGAGCGATGCAAAAATCATCAATTGCAGCTATAATTCTACGGAACCAAGCATTGGGTTAAAACTTAACGAAGATCGGACTACATTGAAATGCTATATGGGCGATACGGGATTGCTTATCAGCCACGCGTTTGACGAACAGGGTATTGTAAGCG
>CAYVJA010000026.1:0-22237 GCA_964451605.1 uncultured Bacteroidales bacterium
TAACCATTAAAAATTAGCGCGCCAGCGCAGCATTAAAGCATTAAAGCATTAGAGCATTAGAGCATTTGCGCTTTGCGCAAATGAGCATTATTTAAACAGTCGCGGTGCAAATTCATTCAACGCTCTCCGCCAAGTGAGCCACTCGTGAGCGGTGCCCTGCGATTCGTGGAAAACAATGTTTTTGATACCGTGTGCCTGCAGTTGTTCTACCTGAGCCTTGGGATTGTTCTCGGCGGTTCCGGTACTGATGAAAAAGAGCTTCATCTGTTTGTTGAAAGCCTCGGCATCTTTAAATACGCCATTGAAGGCATTAACAACCCCGTCGTTACCCCGTGCAAAGAAACCGCTGAAGGTACCCATCCAGGCAAATTTATCCATATTGGCAAATACGGTCGAACAAGTTTGTGCTCCGCCTCTCGACAAACCTGCCATGGCGCGGTTCTGCCGGTCGGTATACGTACGGAAAGTTTTGTCGATAAAGGGAATCAGATTCTGGGCAAAAATCTGCGTAACATCGCCCGATGCCTTTCTTACATCCGGATTGGTTTTAATGTCGCCACTGGGCATAACCACAATCATTGGCACCGCTTTCCCGGCAGCAATCAGGCCATCCATAATATTGGCCATTAGTCCTTGGTTCGACCAGCCATTCTCGTCTTCGCCCCATCCGTGAACCAGGTAGAGAACCGGGTATTTTTTGGAAGGATTCTGCTCATATTCGGCAGGTACATAGACATTTATATGGCGCTCCATACCATTAATTTCGGACCAGTAATAGATGGAACGAACCTGTCCGTGCGGAATATCCTTGTTGAATCGATAGTAATTCCCTTCGGGACCTTCGGGAACCTCAACACCCGACGACTCCCAATTGCTGCCAAAAAAGGCCTCGCTATTTCTATCCATAACAGCCACACCGTCAATCAAAATAGCATAATAGTGAAAACCCACAACCTGGGGATCGGAAACACAACTCCAAACTCCCTTTTCGTCTTTCATCATATCGTACTTCTTGTTGCACAAATCAACCTGCACCTTCTGAGCCGACGGGGCATTGACTTTAAACATCACCTGGCGAGTCTCGGCATTCACCGCCGGATATTGCGCCAGAAAAGTATTCGTGGCAGAGGGTTTATAACCGGCCGGCAGAGGCTCCTGTTGACCACCCATAATCCCGGCAAACTGCGCCGAAACCGCGCTGCACATCATAAGAGCAGCCAGAAAAACAAAAATTCTTTTCATAGTAGTAAGTTAGAAATGGTTAATGGTTAATGGTTGGTGCTCTAGTGCTCTAGTGCTCTAGTGCTCTAGTGCTTTTTTCCTTGCGCTTTGTATGGCATGGAAAATAAGCCGTTTCGCAAGAGATAATAAAGATACGGGGAGGCCGGGCTCCGGGTGTTTAAATTTTGGATAAAAGAGTTGAGAAAATAGACAATTAATAATGCTCTAGTGCTCTAATGCTGCGCTTCGCGCACTACATTGTTTTAAAGCGGTAGTGTCCTGAGCCGATTTCCAGTTGTATTTTGCCGTTGGTGGAGGAAAGGATGGTGATGTCGGGGTGTTGGGTTACGGGTTTGCCGTTTTCGTAGAGGAGCTGTCCGGAGGGCAGGGGGATGTGGAGGTTTGCGCGGGTGTTGGCAGGAATCTCTACTTCAAGGATGAAGTGTTTGTTTTCCCAGTGCCACGAGGAGAGGATTTTTCCGTAGGGCGATTGGTGCCAGGCCGAGGCGCCGGTGAGTTGTGCGGTGGCCTGGGGGTTGATTTCTATCTGTTTGAAGGCGGTATAACCGGGCACCTGGCGAATACCAGCCGCTCCGCTGTAGAACCACTCCATAAGATGACCCAACATGCAGTGGTTGTTCGATACGTCGCGCAATGCCGCCCACGATTCGGTAAGCGAGGTGGCCCCTTTGGCCAGTTGGAAACCGTAACCGGGAACATCGTCGCGATTGTTCATGGTATAGATCAGATCCGAACCGTTTTCCTGTTCCAGGACGCGGAGCAGGTAACGGAAGCCGATATCACCGGCTGTGAGGCTGTTGTTGTTGGCAGCAAATCCGGCCTTCAGGTTGGCTACCACATCGGCCCGGCAGGCTGCGGGAACCAGATCCATGTAGAGGGCCATGGCATTGGCCGTTTGACTGCCGGTGCCATATTGCCGGGCTTCCTTGTCGAAAAACTTCTCATTAAAGGCCGATTTTACCCCTGCTGCTTTTTGGCTCCAGGACTGGGCATCCTCCTCTAACCCCAACAGGGCCGCTGTTTGCGCAAGAATGGTGAGATCGTAATAGTAGATGGCGGTGGGCGTAAGGCCCCGCGGGGTGAGTTGCGATTCGCCCGGGAATGCCGGGCCCAGATCGTACCAGTCGCCCAGGCCATGCATGAGAATGTTATCGGAGGTGCGCGACCCCAGATAATCGGCATACCGGCTCATCATAGTGTAGGAGGTGCGCAAAATCCGGGTATCACCGTACCACTGATAGAGGTACCAGGGAAGAATGACTCCGGCACTTCCCCATTCGGGCGAATCGCGGAATCCCCCCTCGAAAACGGGATATTCAGGCGCAATGTCGGGAATCATCCCATTGGGCAGTTGCGCCTGTTTGATATCCTCTATTATCTTGGTGTAAAAGCGCGCGATGTCGTAATTGTAGCGGGTGGCACTTCCCATCAGATGAGGCACCTCAAGCCAACCCAGCTTTTCACGATGGGGGCAGTCGGTATAGACACTCGACATATTGCTGCGTACGGCCCAGTCTATCAGCGAAAAAATGCGGTTAAAGAGAGGGTTCGAGCAGGAAAAACCGCCTACCGTCCGAGCCGAATTGCGAACGTGTAGCCCCTCGATTGCCAGTACCATCGGAGATTGAGGAGCATCTTCCGCCTTTGAGCCCTCAATGGCACCCTCCACCTGAAGATAACGGAATCCATAATAGGAGAAACGGGGCTGCCACTCCTCCACTCCGCCTCCCGAGAGTGTGTACGAAAAGTAACAGGGACCTCCGGAAGCTTTCTGGGTGACTCGCCCCTGATCGTCAATCAGTTCGCCAGGAATGATCCGAACCGTCTCACCTCTTTTTCCCCTGAGTCGGATAAAGGGGATGGCCGAAGCGTTCTGGCCCAGATCGTAAACCCAAACTGTATCGGAGATTCGGGTTATGGAAACAGGCCGGAACCGATCCATTACCTGCATGGGGGTGGTGGTTTGTGAGCGGAGCGAAGCCATGGGCGATACCTGAAGTGCCGGATGCCATGAAGTGTCGTCGAAACCCGGCGCATTCCATCCCTCCGGTGCCAGCCTGGCATCCCAATCTTCGCCGCCGTACACACTGCTAAACTGCACAGGACCGGCCACAGCCCGCCAGGAAGTATCACTAACCACCCGCTGCACCGAACCATCGGCAAACTCCAGAACCAGCGCACAGATCATCTTGGGATAGCCATAGGTTTGCACGCATTTCCGGTAGCGCTCGCGCGGAATATGGAAAAACCCGTTGCCCAACATCACCCCGGCCACATTCTCGCCTTGCTGTATCATTGGCGTAATATCGAACGTAACATATTGTGCTACAGAATCGTATTGCGTCCAGGCAGGATCCAGAAAATGGTTCCCCGCCTTCTTTCCATTCAAATAAAACTCGAACTGCCCTAAGCCGGAAACATACGCAGTGGCTCTGGCCACCTTTTTCGCCGGCCGAAAGGATTTTCTCAGCAACGGCAATTTGTTGAGTCCTTTGTCGAGGTTTGCAGGCCCGGCACCATGAATACCCGGCACAATACGTTGCGAAGGAAGAATCTCCTCAAGTCCAATCCAACAGGCCCCTCCCCAGGATTCCGGAGTAAAGAGCCCCATCGAGAAGGAGGCAACCGGACTCCACGGCGAAATCTCGCCCCGGTTGGTTTCGATACGCACTTTGTAATAGTAACGGGCCCCGGGCTTTAACGCAGCTCCTTGATAAGCAATCTGTTGCGATTCGGACGAGCGAATCCATCCCGAATCCCAGAGAAGAGCTCCTTTTTTATCGAGATCGGCTCTGCGCGAGGCTACCAAAATCTGACAGGCTCGTTGCGCGACACCCCTCTCAGACGAAACAATCTCCCACGAAAAACGGGGTTCAGCGGCCTCAACACCCAAAGGTTCAAAGGCATACTCACACCGGAGCTGCTCCACTCCCACCTTTCCGAAAACCGGAAATCCCGTTACTATCAAGAGAAAAAAAAGTACCCACCTCCGCATAATTCCACCTATTAAGATACAACCCTTGTCCACCCATTCGCGCGAAGCGCACTACCTCCTAATCGGAGAACTGCACCAATTGTTCGCGGTAGGCAGTAAGCATCTTCGATTTAGAAAGGAATCCCACGTAACGCTCTTTTTCGAGCACCGGAAGGTTCCAGGCACCCGTCGATTCGAACTTCTGCATAATCTCCTCGGCCGTTTCGCCCAGTTCTATAAAAACGGGAATAGGGGTTAGCAACTCCTTTACCCACACTGTATCATATAATTCCGGCTTAAAAATCATCTCCCGGACATCATCCAGCAACACTACGCCCCGCATTTTATGTTCGGCATCGACAACCGGGAAGAGATTCCGTTTCGACCGCGAAATCACTTGCGTCAAGGTTCGGAGCGTATCCTCATACCCGATTGTAACAAAGTCGCGTTCAATGAGTTGTTCCGGCTTCATCAGGAGGAGTACCGACTTGTCCTTATCATGGGTCATCAGATCGCCCCTCTTTGCCAACCGATGGGTATAGATAGAGTGTGGCCTGATGTAGCGCGAAACCATAAAAGCCACCGTCGAAGTTAATATGAGCGGAAGAAAGAGCGAATAGCCCCCGGTAATCTCTGCAATCAGGAAGATGGCTGTAAGGGGTGCGTGCATTACACCCGCCATAAGTCCGCCCATCCCCACCAGGGCAAAGTTTTTTTCGCTCACTGTCGAGAATCCGGCCAGATTGAGGGCATGGCCAATGATAAAACCGGTAAGCCCTCCCATAAAGAGGGTTGGGGCAAAGGTTCCTCCCACCCCGCCTGCCCCGGTAGTTATGCCGCAGGCCACCACTTTAGCCACCAGCACCATGGCCAGAAAAAGTAAGAGCAAAGGCCCGTTGTCGCGAAACTGATAAAAGAAGCTGTTATGTGCAATCTCGGGAGAGTTTCCGCTCAGGATCATCTGCATTGCCTCATATCCCTCGCCATAGAGCGAAGGAAAGAGAAAAATAAGCAGACTCAGGCCCAATCCCCCAATGAACAGCTTCTTCCAACCCTCCCGAATCTTACCGAATCGGCTCTCAATGGCAATGATACCCCAGGTAAAAGCCGAAGAGACAAAGGCACACACCAGGGCAAGAATCAGATAGAAAGGGATATTTCTCAGCGAGAAAGGGTCAATCTCCGTAAAATCAAACACCACGCCTTTTCCCAGAAAAAGGGTGGAAATCGTAGCACTTGTAACTGAGGCCATCAACAAATAGCCCATAGAAGAGGCGGTCAGATCGAGCATAAAAACCTCCAGCACAAAAACCACCCCTGCGATGGGTGCCTTAAAAATTCCGGCAATGGCTGCTGCAGCCCCGCAGCCAAGCAACAATGTCTGCGACCGATAATTCAAACGAAACCACTGCCCCAGGTTCGAACCAATGGCCGAACCGGTAAGCACTATCGGCGACTCCAGCCCCACTGACCCTCCAAAACCCACAGTGAGCGTGGAGGCAACCATGGAAGCGTAGGTATTATGCTTCTTTAACTTGCTGTTTTTTCGTGAGATAGCATACAAAATCCGGGTAATACCATGCACAATATCTTCACGAATAAAACCCTTCACAAAAATAATCGTGAGCAAAATACCCAGAAAAGGATAGGCCAGAAAGAGCAAATTAACCGACGAACTATCAATGTCGCCCGTAAGAAACAGCGTAGTATAGTGCACCGCATTCTTCAGAACCACAGCAGCGAGTCCACCGGCCAACCCCGTTAACAAACTCAAAACAACCATCAAACGGTTATTCGAACCTGAACGCAAAAAAGCCTTCAACGGCCGAAAAAACGCAATCTCACCCATGAAAACCTGATTATTGCATAAAAAAGAGCCACCCAAACCCAAAAGTCCGATATCGAAACCCCGCCAAGCCATTGGGAATTCAACCCGAAATCATGCAAATGTAACAAAACCCACAGACCAGCCCAACACATCACAAATTTTAAAAAAAAACCTACATTTGTTCAATCACGAACGCGCTGCGCGCAAATGTTGAGTTGTTACACCCGCGCGAAGCGCAGCACTAGAGCACTAGAGCACTAGAGCATTAGAGCATTAGAGCATTAGAGCATTAGAGCATTAATTCACCATTAACCATTACATATGCGTTTCCTCTCCTTTCTCTTCCTCGCACTGTTTGGGTTGGCATCATGCAAATCGGGCGCCGAGGCCTATCTCTTCTCCTATTTCATGGGGAATGGCCAGGATGGACTCTATCTGGCCTACAGTAATGATGGTGAAACCTGGGAACCGATCAGCATGAATCGATCCTTTCTGAAACCAACTGTGGGTAAGGACAAGCTCATGCGCGATCCCTTTATTGCGCAAGGCCCCGACGGCACGTTTCATCTCATCTGGACTACCGGATGGTGGGATAAGCACATTGGGCACGCCACCTCTAAAGACCTGATTAATTGGTCGGAGCAAAAAGCTATTCCAGTAATGGAACAGGAAGCCGAGGCCCGAAACTGCTGGGCACCCGAGATGATTTATCACAAAAAAGAAAAACTCTGGTATATCTATTGGGCCACTACTATACCGGGACGGCACACCGAAGTACAAACTTCCGATTCGGAAAAGGGGTTAAACCACAGAATGTATTACACCACCACCAAAGATTTCCGAACCTTCTCAAAAACAGAGCTCTTTTTCGATCCCGGTTTCAGTGTTATCGACGCCTCCATTCTCGAAAAGGGGGGCGAATTCTGGATGTTCCTGAAAAACGAAAACTCTAATCCGCCCGAGAAGAATATCCGGATTACCACTGCAGGCCACCCCACCCGGTTCCCTGTTAAAGTATCCGCGCCCATTACCGGCGATTACTGGGCCGAAGGGCCATCGCCACTCGTGGTGGGCGATAAAGTGTATGTCTATTTCGATAAATACACCCAGGGAAAATATGGCGCTGTCTGTTCGGCCGATCTGAAAACATGGGAAGATGTCTCTGACAGCATTTTCTTTCCGGCGCACGCGCGCCACGGAAGTGCCTTCACCGTGAAAAAAAAGATAGTAACCCGTTTACTCGAAAAATAGCGTTTTCGCTGCAACCGACTATAAACCGTAAAATCTCACCTGATTAAAAGAGGCTATCGTATGAAAAACAAGAACGTATTGGGAATCGACATTGGCGGGTCAGGGATAAAAGGAGCCCTGGTCGATCTGGAAACTGGCGAACTGGCCACAGAACGCATCAGAATTGCCACGCCCCAACCGGCTACACCCGAGGCAGTGGCCGATACCATTGAGCAAATCTGTTCGCAACTTAAGTGGAAAGGTGCCATTGGCTGCGGATTTCCGGGTGTTGTGCAAAACGGTGTCGCCAAAACAGCCGCCAATATCGACAAAGGGTTTATAGATCTCGATGTGGAGAAGTTGATTGCAAAACGGACAGGCTGCTCTACCGTCGCTGTACTCAACGATGCTGATGCTGCCAGTATTGCAGAGATGAAATTTGGGGCGGGCCGCAAGGAAAAGGGCGTTGTTATGCTCTTCACCGTAGGAACCGGAATCGGGGTAGTGCTCTTCTCGAAAAAGAAACTGGTTCCCAACTGCGAACTGGGCCATCTATGGCTGCCGGAAGCAGAAGGCGAAGCCGAAAAATGGATGTCGGATGCCGCACGCAAAAACTTCGAACTGGAGTGGGACGAATGGATGAACCGGATCGGGATCTACCTCCGCACCGTTGAAGACCTCTTCTGGCCCGACCTGATGATTATTGGCGGCGGCTTCGCAAAAAAAATGAACGCCAAAGACCCCATCTTTGGCACCCGATGCCGCGTAGTAGCTGCCGACCTTAAAAACGAAGCCGGAATTGTAGGCGCAGCACTGGCTGCAGCCAAGAAAAGCAAAAAGGAGAAGAAGGAGGAGTAGTGCTCTGGTGCTCTGGTGCTCTTGCAAGAAAAACTAAATGTAGGTTAAGCGCTGCTTAACCTACATTTAGTTTTTCTTGAAGACCCGTCGTGTGTACTCCTTAGTGCCGGTTTGTACCTGCACCATGTAGACTCCTTTGGGAAGGGGCGAGAGGTCGATGGGCGATTCGACGGCGGTGAGGCTGCGGGTGGCTTTGAGTTGGCCGTTGATGTCGAAAACACGCACTACAGCAGGTTGCAGGAGGTTTTGAACGTGGATGCTCAGCACCGTTTCGAAGGGGTTGGGATAGAAGTCTATTTCGGAGTCGGAGGCCGGAGCCGGTTGTTGAACAGACCGTAATTGTGCCGTGCGCAGGGAGGACGGAAGGGGTCCGGGCTGCAGGCGTTGCGAGGCCGATTGCGGAACGGGGGCAATCACAACCCGAACCGGGTTTGCCGGACGGAATCGGGTATCACCGCCCTGGTAGGCTTCGAGCGAAAGCCAGGTGCCGACCGTAAGAGGTTGATCCAGGTAAAGCGTATCGGCCGAGATGCGGCCTCCGGAACCCGGAAGGGTGCGCCAGCTTACGGGCAGACCCGAAGAGGCCGAGGCCTGTAAGGGCATACGAACCGTACCGGGAGCCAGGAAGAAGGTGTCGTGAACCGAAATAAACTGCGAACGAAGGGGCATCGCCGAAACCCCCTCTTGCGCCGAAGTATGGGAAGCGGCCAGCAAAAAGAGAAGAATCAGTGCAACCGATAACGTGATATGTTGGCGAGAAAACATAACTTGCAGTTTACAACGGTAAATTTACGTAATAAAAAGAACAAACGCGTCTAAAAAATTGTTAATTTGTTTACTATGAGACTTCGCGCCTTCTTCGACAAATACAAACAGGAGTGGTGGCCTCTCTTCCTGATGGTGACAGCTGCCCTGTTTCTCACGTTGCTGATCCCCAAGGAGGGCGCCTTCCCCTACGAATTTCAATTGTCGAAACCCTGGTTACACGAAGCCTACTTTGCCCCTTTCGACATTCCTATCCGTAAAAGCGATGAGGAGATGAAGCGGGAGAAAGATTCGCTGATTCGCCACATTGTGCCCTATTTTCGGAAGGTGGACGAGTCGGCCAAAGAGATGGCGGCGCTTTTCGAGAAAGAGAGCCGGGCTCTGCTCTACGACAGCCTCTCTTCAGGGATCCCGCCCGAAGCTGTTAAGACGCTGATTGCTATATCGCGGAACGGGCTCGACGAGGTGTATAACAAAGGCATTCTGGGGCACTACGAACCCCCGTTCCCGGGCGCATCGGCAGTTACCGCCTCCTTCATGCTTCTGCACAACAATGTGAGTGAGGCCTCCGATACCTCTATGGTGTTCAGCTTACGAAAAGCCTACGAATATCTTTCGCTCAAAGTGCGCTCCGCTCCGGGGCTTCCCGGCGACTGGTTTCTTAAACAGCTGGATCTGAACCGATATCTTACCGCCAATCTGCTTTACGACAAAGAGACAACCCAACTGGTTCAAGACGAGAAGATCCGGCTTCACTCCGACACCAAGGGGGTTTTCCCCGCGCAGGCCCTGATTGTGGGGGAAAACGAGATTGTTAACCGGGAAAAATTCGATATTCTCAGGTCGCTGAAGGCCGAATATGCCGAACAGGGTCAGGCGTTCCGCTCGTCGTGGAAAATTTGGTTAGGCAACGGAATTATGGTGCTTACCCTACTCTTTTGTCTGCTCTCTTTTCTGCGACACATGCGACCCTCCATACTGCCTAATAAGTACGTCGGATTTATTTTCCTGATGGTGGTAACTATGGTTTCCATTGCCATTCTCTGCGTAAACTATAAGGTGCCAAGCCTCTATGTGGTACCCTTCACCATACTTCCCATCGTGCTGCGGAGCTTTTTCGACGCCCGTACGGCCATCTTTACGCATCTGACAGTCGTTCTGATTGTGGCCTTCTTTGCTCCCAACAGCTTTGAATTTGTGGTGTTGAATATGGCTGTGGGCGTGGTGGCCACCTTCACCTCCGAATCGATCTATCAGCGGAGTATGCTCTTCTCGGTGGCCATCTACATCACTATCACCTACTCCGTTCTTTTTTTGGGATTTCAGGCGCTGTACGGCGAGGAGTTCTCGCTGGCTTCGCTTCAACCCCTTGTATGGTTTGTAGCACACGGTTTTTTGGTGCTGCTCAGCTACTACTTTATCTTCATCTTCGAACGAATCTTCGGTTTTGTATCGAATGTCCGGTTAATAGAGCTGGTCGATTCAAACAACCCGCTTCTTCGAAAACTATCCGAGAGGGCACCCGGAACGTTTCAACATTCGCTGCAAGTGGCCAATATTGCCGAAGAGGTGGTTCGTGCCATCGGAGGTAACCCTTTGCTGGTAAGAGCAGGAGCCCTCTATCATGATGTGGGAAAAATTGAAAACCCGCAATATTTTATCGAAAACCAACATGGCGAACTGAACGTACACGATGATGCTCCCTTCGAGGTAGGTGCAGGCATCATCATTCACCATGTGGAAGCTGGGGTTGAGATGGCTCAAAAAGCACGCATCCCGATACAAATCATCGACTTTATCCGAACGCATCACGGCCGGTCGACAGCCCTCTATTTTTACCGCTCCTTCCTGAAAGAGTATCCCGGACGAGAGTCGGAGATTGATAAATTTACCTATCCCGGACCCAATCCCACCTCTAAAGAGGGGGTTGTACTCATGATGTCCGATGCAGTGGAGGCGGCCTCCCGCAGTCTGAAAGAACGCACCGGCGAGTCTATTTCCAGCCTGGTTAATAAGATTGTAGATCAGCAGTTTACAACCGGTCTGTACAACGATGCACCTATTACTTTGCGGGAGGTACAGATGGCCCGGGAAGCCCTCATTCGTAAGTTGATGAATATTCATCATGTCCGGATTGAATATCCCGAATAAAAAAAATGTGCGTTTTGTTGTTTATTTAAAAAAACCTATACATTTGCATCGTCAAACATCGCATATGACTCAGTTGGTACAATACGAAGAGACTCCCTCCCGGTTCAGTGATTTCCTGAACTGGTTCGGTTTTTATTTTTATTACGCTCAGAAAAAAATTCGGGAGTAGCTTCTGTGTATCCATACAAATAGCAATGGAAGGGCCCCGAAAAATTTTCGGGGCCTTTTTTTTGCTCTCTGCCCGGATACAAAGCACAAAGGAAAACAGTTTTTACGCAACACGAAATAGAGTACAGAAAATGAATACAGATACCAAATTGCCCAATGAGGGCGTCGGACAAGCCATTCCTAAGGTGGCTATTTTGGGAGGATACGGCACTTTCCACGAGATTGCAGCCCAATTCTATTTCGATAACGACCAGATAGCTATTCTGCCCAGCAGCACCTTTAACGAGCTGTTTCGGAGTCTCTCCGAGAAGGAGGCCGACTACGGAATCACTGCCATAGAGAACTCGGTGGCCGGCAGCATCCTGCCCAACTACACCCTGCTGCAGGAGGCATCGCTGCCCATTGTTGGAGAGATCTACCTGCGTATTTCGCAGAACCTGCTGGCCTTGCCCGGACAGCAGCTCGAAGATCTCAGAGAGGTCTACTCCCATCCTATGGCCATTTTGCAGTGCCGGCCCTTCTTCGAAAAGTATCCCCACATTAAACTGATCGATGCCGCCGATACGGCTACCTCCGCCCGCGACCTGAGCCTCCATAACCGCAAAGGGGTGGGTGCCATTGCCAGTATCCGGGCGGCAGAGAAGTATAACCTCAACGTTCTGCAGCGAAATATCGAGTCGAACAAAAAGAACTACACCCGTTTTCTGATCTTGCGCGACCTGAATGGTCGAGGATACGAAAACCCGGACTCAGAAAAGGCCTCTGTCCACTTTGCGCTGGCGCACGCCATCGGCAGCCTGGCCAAGGTACTTTCCATTATCTCCTATTTCGATATCAACCTCTCGAAGATTCAGTCGCTTCCCATTCCGGGAAAAGATTGGGAATATATGTTCTACGCCGATCTCGAGTACAAAGAGTACGAACGATACCGGCAAGCCATCCAGACCATCCAGCCCTTCGTGAAAGATTTCAAAATTTTGGGTGAGTACCGCAAGGGCAAAGTTGTATCCGAATAATAACTACCTTTATCTATAGACACTATGAGCATTACATTGAATTTATCGAAAGAGCTTTTCGCAGGAATCTACAACAGCCGACCCTATATCATTGCCGGCCCGTGCAGCGCCGAAACAGAGGAACAGGTGCTGGCTACTGCACGTCAACTTGCCGCCGGCGGAGTGAAAATATTCCGCGCCGGAATCTGGAAACCCCGTACCCGCCCCAATTCGTTCGAGGGCATCGGATCGGAAGGCCTTCCCTGGCTTAGAAAAGTAAAAGAGGAGACCGGTATGTTGATTGCCACCGAAGTGGCCAATGCCAAACACGTGTACGAGTCGTTGAAATTCGGCGTCGATATTTTGTGGATCGGCGCCCGCACTTCGGCAAATCCGTTTGCTGTGCAGGAGATTGCCGATGCAGTGAAAGGTCTTGACATCCCTATGTTTGTGAAAAACCCGGTGAACCCCGACCTTGAGCTCTGGATCGGTGCCCTCGAACGGCTCAACGGCGCCGGCATTACCCGCCTGGCTGCTGTACACAGAGGTTTCTCCTCTATGGGAAATGCCACCTACCGAAACGAACCGCAATGGCAGATACCCATTGAGTTACGCAGACGTATACCCCAATTGCCCATTCTGATTGATCCCAGCCATATTGGCGGGAAGCGCGAACTGATTCAAGAACTTTCGCAACAGGCCATGGACCTTCTGTTCGACGGACTGATGATTGAGGCCCATATCAACCCTGCCGAGGCCTGGTCGGATGCCGCACAGCAACTTACCCCGGCTCAATTACACCAGATGGTGAATCGTCTGGTAATCCGTCAATCGGATGTCGAGGGCGGAAACGCGGTGACACTCGAAGAGTTGCGTACCCAGATTGACGCTTTCGACGACCAGGTACTCGATGTACTGGCAAAACGTATGAAGGTGGCCGACCAGATTGGATGGTTCAAGAAACAGCACAATATCACCATTCTGCAAACCACCCGATGGGATCAGATCCTGACCCGCCGAACCGATATGGCATTGGCAAAAGGGTTGAGTCGTGAATTCACCTCCGATATTTTCAGAGCCATTCACGAGGAGTCTATCAGCCATCAAAACAAGATTATGAACGAAGAGCCCGGTGCTCCCGAAGCATAAAAGTTATGAATCGCATAGAAATTCATACCTCTCAAGGCCTTTCAACCATCTATGTGGGCGAAGGAATGACACGGCTTTCTGAATATCTTCCTGCCCAAAAACGGGTTGTGGTGATCACAGACAGCAACCTCTTTGCTCACTATGGCAGCCTTCTCTCGGCATGGCCCACTATTGTTACCGAACCGGGCGAAGCGCACAAAACCATGGATACACTCCGGATGATTTACGGTAAACTGGCCGAACTGAATGCCGACCGTAACACGTTTCTGTTGGGAGTCGGGGGCGGTATCGTAACCGATATCACCGGTATGGTGGCTGCCACCTGGATGCGGGGTGTCGACTTCGGCTTTGTCTCTACAACACTGTTATCGCAGGTTGATGCCAGCGTCGGGGGCAAGAACGGGGTCAACTTTGAAGGGTACAAAAACATGATTGGCACCTTTCTCCAGCCACGCTGGGTGCTTTGCGATATTGGCAGCCTCTCTACTCTGGGCGATACAGAGTTCCGCCAGGGATTTGCCGAAATTATCAAAGCTGCAGCCATCCTGGATCCGGCACTCTTTGCCTACCTCGAAACCCATGCCGAAGAAGCACTTAACCGCAATCCCGACGTGTTGCGCCATATCATTGGCACAGCCATTTCGTTAAAGGCGGGAGTGGTGCAACGCGACGAAAAAGAGAGTGGCGAGAGGCGAATCCTGAACTTTGGACACACTTTTGGCCATGCGCTGGAAAAGTTGACACAGATGCCTCACGGCGATGCAGTTTCGGTGGGAATGGTAATGGCAGCGCGCGTTTCGGCGCATTTGTCGCTCCTCTCGCCCGGTGAAGCCGAGCGGCTCACAAGGCTCATATCCCTTTACCGGCTTCCGGTAACCTTATCGCTACAGATGATGGATCTGACAGAAATCATGCTAAAAGATAAAAAGAAGGAGAACGATAGCCTGAATCTGGTACTTTTGCATCAGATAGGTACCGCCGGGATACATAAGATACCGGTACAAGAGTTGCCATCGTTGTTCGAAAACGTTGTTCAATCTACCCTTTAGCTATTATGATCTGTGTCAGTATTGCCAATATGGACCGCGATGCCTGTCTGAGCCTGGTATCGGACTTTCGAGTGGTCGAGATTCGTCTTGATCTGTTAGATCTTACCGCCGACGATATGGCTTCCATCACCCAAAAAGCTCGCTGCTGGGTGGCCACTTGCCGGCCGGGGACCTACAGCCCCGAAAAGCGAATGGAGCAACTCACGCAGGCCATAGAGGCGGGAGCCTCGTATGTTGACATCGAATATGAGTCGGTTCCGGTTTTCAGAGAACCCTTGGTAAAACTGGCACGAAGCAAAGGATGTAAAGTGATGATTTCGTACCACGACTACAAACATACGCCTAACCGCGAAACCTTATGCCGGATTATCCGTCAGTCGTTTAACATGGGAGCCGACCGGGTAAAACTGGCCACTATGGCCAACTCAAAGGCCGACTCTGCCCGAATACTCTCGCTCTACGACGATTTCGACCGGCTTCTGGCCTTTGCCATGGGGAAAGAGGGACGTATTTCCCGTCTGTCTGCCCCCCTGCTGGGTGCCGACTTCACCTATGCCTCGGCCGGCGAGGGAGCCGAAACCGCTCCGGGACAGTTCACAGCCTCGCAACTTGAGACAATCTACGCTATGGTAGATCCTCAGACAACCTGACCCATCAACCGGGCGGAGGGCTCCGGCCCCACTGCCACATATGTACGCAGAAATGAACACATTTGGACGACTTTTTATCGTTTCTATTTTCGGCGAATCGCATGGAAACGGCGTAGGAATTACCCTCGACGGCTGCCCCCCGGGTATGCCTCTCTCGGAAGATGAGTTCTTTACCGATATGCAACGGCGGAAAAGTGGCGCCAGAGGCACCACCCCCCGTACAGAAGAGGATATGCCGAAAATCCTTACCGGATGCTTCGAAGGAAAAACCACCGGGGCTCCTCTCACCCTCTATATCGAGAATAAAAACACCCGTTCGAGCGATTACGGCCGCTTCCGGGAGTTTCCGCGGCCCGGCCATGCCGATTTCACCGCCATGCACAAATATTTCGGGTTCGACGACTTCCGCGGCAGCGGACACTTCTCGGGCAGACTTACCTCGGCCATCACTGCAGCCGGAGTGGTTGCAAAAAAGATCATTGCTCCGGTCTCTATTCAGGCATCCATCCTGGAAATAGGCGGACACAAACGATGGCAGGAGGCTCTGGATCAGGCCATTGCCGATCACGACTCACTGGGCGGCCTTTTGGAGTGCCGGGTGAACGGTCTTCCTGTCGGGTTGGGCGAACCCTTCTTCGACAGTGTTGAGGCAGTTATCAGCCATCTTATCTTCTCCATTCCTGCTGTCAGAGCCATTGAATTCGGCACCGGGTTTGGTGCCGCCCGTATGCGGGGATCCGAGCACAACGACCCTATCATCGGCCTCGACGGAACCACCGGCACTAACCATGCAGCCGGGGTGAACGGAGGCATTACCAACGGAAACGAACTCTATTTTCGGATTGCGGTGAAACCCACCTCCTCCATTGGCCGGCCACAGGAGACCATGCATTTCCCGTCGGGAAAAGTACAGACTCTCACCGTTGAAGGGCGACACGACGCCTGTATCTCGCTTCGGGTTCCACCGGTACTCGAGGCAATGACTGCCATCGGGCTGGCCGACCTCTGGCTGATGCGTCAAGCGCAAAAACCCTGGTCGCCATCGCAATCCTAAACGCCTGATTCTTTTTCCCTTTTCCCCCTACCAATCTATTAAAACTCCTTTATGAAAATTCTGGTAATCGGCGCCGGCAATATGGGTGCCTGGATGGTTGAATCGCTCTGTCTGCAACATGATGTAGCCGTGTTCGACAAGAATAAATCGAAACTTCGCTACTTCTTCAATACCCACCGGTTTGTAAGCCTCGAACAGATTGAAGCGTTTCGTCCTGAGCTGGTAATCAATGCAGTAAGCTTACAGAACACCGTGAAAGCTTTCAACGATATACTCCCCTATCTGCCCGAAAATTGCATCATCAGCGATATCACTTCGGTAAAGACCGGGCTGCCCGAATTTTACCATCAGAGCGGACGGCGGTTTGTTTCGTCGCACCCCATGTTCGGCCCAACCTTTGGCAATCTGAAAGAGCTCAGTTCACAAAGCGCCATTCTGATTAAAGAGGGCGACGAAGAGGGAAAAGCGTTCTTCAGAGCTTTTTACGAAAGTCTGAACCTCAACCTCTACGAATATACCTTCGAAGCACACGACCAGACCACGGCCTACTCGCTCTCCATTCCCTTTGTATCTACCCTGGTATTTGGCGCCTGTATGAAGCATCAGGAGGCTCCGGGCACAACCTTTAAGAAGCATATGGCCATTGCCCACGGGCTTATGACTGAAGACCCATACCTGCTCTCCGAGATTCTCTTCAGCCCCAACACCCTCCCCCAGATAGAGAGAATCCGCGAGGAGCTGGAGGTACTGCTAAATCTGGTAAAAAGCAGAGACACGGCTGCCCTGCATCAGTTCATTGCCAAGATTAAAACCAACCTGGGAGAGTAGGAAAAGCTGACAGAATTATGTAGCTTTGAGACTCTTTTAGTTAGGCTATTGCATGCGAATTGATATCATCACCGTACTTCCGGAGCTGTTGGAAGGGCCGTTAAATCACTCTATTATTCAAAGAGCCCGTGGCAAAGGGTTGGTAGAGATTCATATCCACCCTTTACGCAACTTCTCGGACGACAAACACAAGCGGGTCGACGATTACGCCTTTGGCGGAGAGGCAGGCATGGTATTGAGGGTAAAACCCATTTTCGATGCCATTACCTTTCTCAAGAGTCAACGGGAGTACGACGAGATTATCTATACTTCGCCCGATGGCGAGCCTTTTGTACAAAAAGAGGCCAACCGCCTCTCTACCCTGCAGAACATCATCATTCTGTGCGGACATTATAAAGGAATTGACCAAAGAATTCGTGAACACCTCATTACCAAAGAGATATCGATTGGCGACTATGTGCTTACAGGAGGCGAACTGGCAGCGGCAGTGATGACCGATGCCGTTGTGCGTCTCATCCCGGGTGCCATGAGCGATGAATCGTCGGCCCTCTCCGACTCCTTTCAGGACCAGTTGCTGGCTCCTCCCGTCTACACCCGGCCTGCCGAGTTCAATGGGTGGAGTGTACCGGAGGTTCTGTTGGGGGGAAACGATGCAGCAAAGGAGAAGTGGCGGTTCGATCAAGCCTTGGAACGAACCCGCCGTCTCAGGCCCGACCTCCTGGAGTAACCCCATTAACCATTCACCATTGACCATTAACCATTAATTTCCACGTTATGTTAAAACAAATCCTCCTTGCTCTTGTCCTGACCCTGATCACTTCAGGCTTTCTGGCTTCGCAAACCCCTGCCGGCGGGTTTCAGTTTACCACGGTGAAAGAGAACAAAATTACCCCGGTAAAAAATCAGAACCGCTCGGGAACCTGCTGGAGTTTCTCCGGTATCGGCTTTCTGGAGTCGGAGTTACTCCGCATGGGAAAACCGGAACTCGATCTCTCAGAGATGTTTGTAGTACACAACTGCTATCTGTTGAAGGCCGATAAATATGTGCGTCTGCACGGTAACCTCACCTTTGCCGGAGGGGGATCATTTCATGATGTACTCGAAACTATCCGCGAAGCAGGTGTGGTACCCGAAGCCGAAATGAAGGGGCTGAACTACGGCGAAACCATGCATGTACACGGCGAGATGGACGAAGCTGCCGCTGCCTATGTAAAATCGATTGTGGGCAATAAAAACAACAAACTATCGCCGGCCTGGAAAGAGGGATTCAGGGGCATTATCGAAGCCTACCTGGGCAAAGCCCCCGAAAAGTTCAGTTACAACGGAAAGGAGTATACCCCCAAATCGTTTGCCGCCTACCTGGAGCTCAACCCCGATCATTACGTTTCGCTCACCTCCTACACCCACCACCCTTTTTACGAAACCTTTGCCCTTGAGATTCCCGACAACTGGCGCTGGGGTCACTCCTACAATCTGCCCCTCGACGAGTTTATGCAGGTGTTCGACTACGCCATTGAGAAGGGGTACACCATTGCCTGGGGTGCCGACGTAAGCGAGGCGGGTTTCAAAAACTCGATTGCCCGTGTTGCAGCAGTCGACCCTGTAAACCTGACCGGTTCTGACCGTGCCCGCTGGGAGGGGCTGAGCGAAGCCCAAAAAGAGGCCGAAGCCAAAAACCGGGCATCGAATCCCGGTGCGGAGAAGATTATCACACCTGAAATTCGGCAGGAAGCCTTCGACAACTACCAGACCACCGATGATCACGGAATGCAGATTTTCGGGATTGCCAAAGATCAGAACGGCACCAAATATTACCTGGTAAAAAACTCATGGGGCGAAAGCGGCCCGTACAAAGGCCTCCTCTATGCCTCGGAGACCTTTGTCAAGTACAAAACCATGAACATTGTGCTGCATAAAGATGCCCTGCCCAAAGAGATTCGCAAGAAGCTGAATCTGTAACGCTTCTATAGGCGGTTAGATTCTCTCCGCATACGCATATCGACCCCCGCTTTTACTCCTCTGTTTCGAGCTGTAAAAAGCGGGGGTCGAAATTTACCAGATAGAGCTGTTCGACGGGACGGGTAACCGCTGTGTAGAGCCATCGGAGGTATTCAAGGTTGAGCATATCATCGGCAAACCACCCCTGATCTACATAGACTGCCTTCCACTGCCCCCCCTGCGCCTTATGACAGGTTACCGCGTAGGCAAACTTTATCTGTACCGCCGAATAGAAAGGATCGGCCCGCACTGCTTTCCAGCGATCGGGGCCCTGCAGATGGGCATAGTCTTCGGCCACTGCGTAGAAAAACTCTTTGCTCTGAGCAGACGACAGTGAGGGGCTCTCCATGGAGAGGGTATTCAGCAGCACTTTACACGAGAGTTCATAGTTGCCGTAATCGGGCAGCTCCAGATCGACATTCAGGAAGCGGTACCCATAGCGCTCTTCATACTTTCCGATGCGACGCAGAGTGGCTATGTCTCCGTTAGCCAGGAAGTTAAGACTTTCGTTCTCAGGAATCCAACTATAGTTGTTCTTCACAATCATCACGCGATCGCCGGCACAAATCTCCTCCTCACGGTAGAGTATCCGGCCGCGGATCCCCTCGTTAAACAGATTGGCTCTTTTGTTGGTCCGGCACACCACCATCACCTCCTCTTCGCCATAGTGGCTGTAGGCATCGGCAAGGCTCTCGGCAAAATCGCCACCTGCGAGACGAACTACATCGCTGTTGAAGGCCGTTGCGAACTGCGGAAAGGGCACGGGATCTGTCTCCATCAGGTTGCGAAGCAGCGTGGCATTCGAGAGAATGCGGGATTGGGCATTCTGCCTGACCACCTGACGCAACTGCACCTCTGTAACACGGTAACCCAGAGAGCGAAACTCATCTCCATCGAGCGCCGGGCTGAGAGCCGAACCCACCGGAGGAAGCTGCGCTGTATCGCCCGAAAGGATGAGTTTGCATCGCCGACCCGATGCAACGTACTCCAACAGATCGTCGAGCAGGCGTCCCGAACCAAAGAGGGCTCCGTCGGAGGTACTGTTCGCAATCATAGAGGCCTCATCTACAATGAAAAGGGTGTCGGAATAGAGGTTCCGGTCCAGGCCGAACCTTCCGGGCACCTGATTGGCCGACTTCTGCCGGTAAATCACCTTGTGAATGGTGTAAGCAGGGGCTCCGGAGTAACCGGAAAAGACCTTGGCAGCTCTTCCGGTGGGCGCCATCAGCAGGGTTCTGAGGCGCATCCGGGCCAGAACCCGGACCAGTGCGCTGAGCATAGATGTCTTCCCTGTTCCGGCAAATCCTTTGACAATGAACACCGAACGTGACGCAGGCTCGTCGAGAAACGTGGCAAGCGATTCAAGAAACTTCTCCTGGTCGGCGGTTAACTCAAAGGGGAGTTCACGCTGAAACAGGGAGAAAAAATTATTTTCTGTCATGCAATCGAAAATATGAGCCTGAGAAAGGTTCGATAATCTAAATTCTTTTATTTACTTTTGTGAGAGTTCATACAATGCAAAATAACCAAAAAAAGCTACAAAATATGAAGAGTGCCATTCACGCCGTTCTGCTGGTTTTAATAGCCTGTCTGATTTACTTTCTTTATCAAAGCATTATGGAGCCCATCCGCTTTAATAAAGAGCGCGATTTCCGGTATGCCAAAGGTATTGAACGCCTGAAACAAATCAGAACCGCTCAGGTTGCCTTTAAACTTGAATACGGACACTATACTTCCAGTTTCGATTCGCTCATCAACTATGTGAAAGAGGGAAAGTTTAAGGTGGTTCGTATGGAAATTGACGAGAGTGATCCTGAAGACCTCTCTAAGACTGTAGCCAAAGACACCACCCTTGTAAGTATCAAGGATTCTCTCTTCAAGAATGTTTACGTGGATTCGCTCCGTTATGTTCCCTTCTCAAGCGGCAAGGAGATTTCGATGGCGGCCAATCTGCTGGCCACCGGTTCGAAGGTTGTGGTTCCTGTTTTTGAAGCCTCTATCAAAAACGACGATCTGCTGGTAGGAATGGAACCCCAACTGGTAATCAATTTCAACTACGACCGCGAAGAGATGGTAGGTTTTGCCGGCCTGAAGGTGGGTTCGGTTACCGAAGCCAACAACAACGCAGGAAACTGGGAATAAACCGCAATAACCTTGAAGCGTGTAGACCAATCAGGGCAACACACAGACAAGGCGTCCAGATTATCCATTCAAACCGGTTTGAATGGATTTTCTTTTTGCACCGACCTTGCCGATGCAGAGGAGACTCTTCTGTCGGCTCTTCCTGTGGCCTATCCTGTTGACGACAGGAATCTTCAGCTCATTGGGCACTTTCTTGACAAAGAGCCTGCGTTACAGGGCCATTTCGATGAGGTTACCTGGTATATCGATACCCCGTGGTATTCGTTGGTTCCCGCGCCTCTCTTCGCTCCGGAAAATACGCTTCCTGAGATGCGTCGTCATTTTGGCGATGCCATTGCCGGCCATGATAGCGGGTTTGAGCCCCTCCCCACTTTCGGAGCCGTACTTGTATACGCCTATCCGGCGGGTATAGCCTCTCTCTTCGGCAAACGTTTCGGCGAAAAAATATCACTGCATCATGTAGCTGCCGACACCCTGCAAAAAATGGGTCAACAACCGGATGCATTGTTTCTGTCTGGGAAAAGGGAAAGCCGCTCTTTTTTAACCGGTTTCTACGCGGAACCCTGACCGGCTGTGAGGGAAACGAGGAGCCCGATGCCCCCCGACGCGACGAACTCTCGTTGCTCTACTACCTGCTCAAGGTGTTGGAACTCCACCGTATGGATGCTGCAACCGCCTCGCTGCGAATTGCCTCCACGGCCTCTTTACCTCTCCTTCAACAATATCTGCCGCAAAGCGAGCAGTGCCGTTACCGTACGCTGGCCCCGCAAATCCCTGCATCGATGGCACAACCCGATCCGTTTATTCACCTGTTGAATCTTTCGCTATGAGAATTATCGGCGGATCCTTCCGTGGCCGGCACTTTGATCCGGGCAGCAAATTTACCGCCCGCCCCACCACCGACTTTGCCAAAGAGAACCTCTTTAACATACTGGCCTCTCGGCTCGACTTCGAAACTATGCATGTGCTCGACCTCTTTTCCGGTACCGGCAGTATCTCGCTCGAGTTTGTTTCGAGGGGTGCTCCCCTGGTCCATGCCATTGAGTCGGATGCCCGCCATGCCGCCTTTATCCGAAAAAACATAGAAACGCTGCAAATCTCCGACCGGATGCGCGTGGTGAAGATCAACGCTTTTCAATTTATCAAAACGGCCACC
>CAYVJA010000026.1:22355-36339 GCA_964451605.1 uncultured Bacteroidales bacterium
GCAAGGAGTACCTGCTGCATCCTAATCTGGTAGATGCCAGAGAGTACGGAAGTGTCCGATTCAGCTTCTTCAAAAAGTTGGAATAATTCGTAAAATTTCGCCCTCAACCCTTGTATAATTGCGAATTATGGCTACTTTTGCATCGCTGTTGAAGGAACAAAAACAGCCATCAAAAAAGGTGTGGTAGTTCAGCTGGTTAGAATACCTGCCTGTCACGCAGGGGGTCGCGGGTTCGAGTCCCGTCCATACCGCAAAAAGCAGTCAACCGAAGGGTTGACTGCTTTTTTTTGACAGGTTCGGGAACTCAAAGCGCATTCTCGAAAGGTAGTGGATCGTAGAGTGCACGGCAGAACTGTTCAATATAGTTTCCTTTCGATGCCAGCTCGTTAGAGACGTTTGTCAGAACCACCACGCCCACCCGTGTATTGCGTTCAAAAATGACGCCACAGGTATATCCGGGGGTTCCGCCATAGGCACCCTGGTGTACTTTACCCCGTTCGGCATAGGGAGCCCAACCCAAGGCTCCCGAAAAGTTTTCGGTGAACTTGGTGGTGGGAAGCTGTGCAAGGTAGAAGTAGGTGGTGTCGGTGAAATTGGCCTGCAGGTATTTCACCAGATCTGCAGCCGACGATTTTATCCCGCCGCATCCGGTAAGCGCACCGCAATCGCCGGCGCCAAGCGGCAGCGGGTTCCCCTTTGCATCTCTTCCCTTCACCATCAGGCGCTCCCTTTCGGGAGTGCGCTCAACAAAGGTATGCTCCATATTGAGCGGTGTGCTGATAGATTCAAACAGATACTGTTGGTACGATTGGCCCGATACCAGGGTCAGGATATGCCCCAACAGTCCGGCGCCCAGATTGGAGTAAAGCCGTTTTTCGCCCGGGGTGGAGAGTAGTATCTGCCGATTCGCCAAATAATCGTATAGCTGAGCCACGCTATACGCCTGATAGGGTGCATCCGGATTGGGGAACTCGCCATTGTCGTTACGGACATTGGTAGGTTCAACCGGCAAACCGGAGGTGTGATCGGCAAGTTGTACCAGAGTGGGCGCCTGCCCGTTCAATGAAGGTTGATGCAACGGGACAGGGAGGTATTTTGCGATGGAATCGCTGCCGCTCACCTGCTTTTCGGCAATCAGCCTTGCAAGCATAGTCCCGGTAAACGTCTTAGTGATGGAGCCTATTTCGAACACACTGTCTCTGTTCTCGATGTAGACCAGCGAATCGTTCCGACGCTCCACTCCTACATAGCATACCGCGCTATCGCGAATTATGGCAATCGCCAGTTGTGTTCCGTTAGGGAAGTACTGCGCACAATCGAAAAGCGCCTGCGCCTGAGCGGTATCGAGCGAATTGACAAGAGAGGATTCCGGAAGCCCGGTTAGCTTTTTCGAAACGTCAAAACTGCATGATGTGGATACAATACAAAAAAACAGCGCCACTAAACCCAAACTTTTCATACGCGTAATACAATGCCGAAAATCACCCGATTTTCAGGGAGGTCATGGAAAGCGAACCGGCCACAGGTTGGTCGTTAAAAAGGGTAATCTCTTCGTGCTCTTTGCACAGTGCCAATGCATAGAGCAGCGGGAGATAATGTTCGGGGGTAGGGATGGCCAGTTCGAAAGCCTTCCCCTGCGATCTATAATCTACAAGCGATTGAAAATCACGTGTAAGGATACAGTTCTTCATCTTCTCGCCCGCCTCGGCAGCCCAATCGTAGGCAAATGTCTCGCGCAACCGATCCCAGGCAGCCAACCGTAGGTTATGAATCATATTGCCACTCCCCACAATCAACACCCCCTGGGTTCGCAGAGTGGCCAATTCAGCGGCGAGCGCAAAATGCGACTGTGCGTCGCGGGTGTAGTCGAGACTCAACTGCACAACCGGCACATCGGCCTTCGGAAAGAGGTGTTTCAGTACGCTCCATGCCCCGTGATCGAGGCCCCAATCAAGATCGAAACCCACCTCGGTTTTCGAAATACACCCCTTCACGGCCCCGGCCCATTCGGGGCTTCCGGGTGCAGGATATTGCACCTCAAATAATTCCCTGGGGAAGCCGCCAAAATCGTGAATGGTTCTGGGTTGAGTCATTGCCGTTACATAGGTGCCCTTAGTTTCCCAATGCGCCGAGATGCAGAGGATGGCCCGGGGCTTATCAAGTTCGGCCCCAATCTTTCGGAATCCCTCCACAAAGGCATTCTCCTCGATGGCATTCATAGGGCTGCCGTGCCCTAGAAAGAGCACCGGCATGGTAGGCGAAGGGGTGAGGGAGGTGTTCGCGAATTGAGCCGTCTTCATTGTAATCGAGGATAAAAGTGTCGAGTAAAGGTATTCGATAAAATCGTTAAAGCGAGAATAAGACACCGGAAAATTCGGATGAAACGAATAGAGTGCAAAATATTCGCGATTACCATTCACCCGGCTCAATCCTTTCGCTGGTATGAATCTATCCGGTAAAATGGGCCGATAACATAGATCTTTTTCAGAATGAAAAATTGTGTAGATTTGCAATTGAACTGCAGAATTGCACAATGACGAAAAGGGAATATATTGAAAGGGATATAACACGCGCTGTGAGAGATGCAGCAAACTATTTTCCCGTGATTACGATTACCGGCCCCCGGCAGTCGGGGAAGACCACGCTTATCAAACATTTGTTCGAAGGGTTACCCTATTACTCATTAGAAAACCTCGATATCAGAAATTTCGCGGCTAACGATCCTGTCGCTTTTCTGAATCAGGACGTGCAAGGCATGATCCTCGACGAAGTGCAGAATGTTCCGGCCTTACTCTCCTATATCCAGGGAATAGTAGACGACAACCCGGGAAGACGGTTTGTCTTGTCGGGAAGCTCGCAGTTTTCTATGCTTAAAACGATCACGCAGTCGCTTTCGGGCAGGACCGCTATTTTCGAGTTGCTTCCGATGGCATATTCTGAGGTGCAGGCCAAAGCGGAGGGAAAGTCGTTGGATGAATTGTTGTTCGATGGCTTCTATCCGGCCATTTATGCCGGACTGAATATAGCGTCGTATCTCTATCCCAACTATGTAAAAACTTACCTCGAACGCGACGTACGCGACTTGTTGCAAGTAAAAGATATGATGCAGTTCCAGACCTTCCTGCGCTTGTGTGCAGGGCGGGTCGGTAATCTGTTCAACGCTTCCGAACTTTCGAACGAAGTGGGGATATCGGCCAATACGGTAAAATCGTGGCTCTCTGTATTGCAGGCATCGTATATTATAACCCTTTTGCCTCCTTATTTTGAGAATAGCACCAAACGCCTGACCAAAACGCCTAAATTGTATTTTACCGATACGGGGTTGGCATGCTATCTGTTGGGCATCGAAACGCCGCAGCAATTGTCACGGGACAGAAAACGGGGTAATCTGTTCGAAAATTTCATTGTTTCGGAGGTATTGAAACAGCGGTACAATAAAGGTAAAGAGAGTAACCTCTTTTTCTACCGCGACGGCCATCAGAATGAAGTGGATCTCCTCCGTAAGCATGGCGACCATTTTGATGCGATAGAGATTAAATCCTCGCAAACCTATCATGTCGACTTTGAGAAGGGGCTGAAAGTGATCAGCAAAGCATTTCCAGGCAGGATTGATAGCAGAACGATTGTCTATTCCGGAACTTTTGAGAATACGGCAGGCGATATAAAGCTGGTCAACTATAAAAACATCGAAAAAGTAGTTAACGATTGATCTGCAGAGAATGCTGAATATCACCCATTTATATTGCATCCTTCTGATGCTTCAGGGAACGCCTCAGGCTGCGTCTATGCCCGATTCGCTGATTTTCAGAGAACAATTTATCAAAGCCCGGGAGGAAAGGAATGGTTCTGAAATGGCCAGGGCCTGGTTGCTTCAGGCAAACGCGTATCAGGAACTGGGGAATTATTCTGAAAGCGACCGGGCGCTGAACCATGCCCTGCATATTGCCGATTCGGTAAAGGACTATGTAATGCGGGGTAAAGTAATGAATCTGCAAGCTATTAATCTGAGCGCTACAGGAAAAAGAGAAGAGGGCATTGCAATGTCATTCAGTGCCTTCGACAGCTATATGCTGGCCGGAGATACTGTCCGGGCAGCCAATGTCAAGATTAATATAGGAATGGACTATACCAATCAGGGCCGGTACGAAGAGGCCCTGAAGGTGGAACTGGAAGCGCTCGGTTTGAGACTTGCATGCGGAGATTCCACCAATATAGCCACCTTTTATCAACACATCGGCGAAATTTACAAAGAGTTGGGAATCCGGGAAAAGTGGATATCAGCGCTCGAAACAGCTTATCGGCTGGCAGAAAATCCGGAATATGCCGATTTCAAAACCCGGATAGGAATTTTGAATGATTACGGAGGAGTCCGTGAAGCGGAGAAACGCTATGAAGAGGCGGCAGAGATCTATCTCCGCATGTATTCGCAAAGCCGTGAAGAGGCGTATGCAAATGGAATGGCCACTGCTCAGAATAATAGCGTTCCGGTCTATCTGGCCATGGGCCAAAAAGAAAAAGCGGCGCAGGCCGCCCTGGAGGCACTGAACCTATATGAAGCGCTACACAATTATTATGGCATCCTCACTGTGTACAACCGGTTGGGAAAAATCAGCCTGGCTATGAACCGGGCCGGTGAAGCCCGGGGATATTTTCTGAAGGGATTACAGATTGCTCAGCAATATGCGTACGCGGAGGATCAGGGGACCTCTCTGGAAGGCCTCTATCAGGCAGCCGGACAATCCGGAAACTGGAAGGAGGCTCTGTTTTACCACGAGGCATGGTCGGCTCTCACAGACTCGTTGCAAAATATCGAACTGAAGAAAACTCTGGCGGAATTAGAGACAAAATTTCAGACAGAAAAGAAAGAGCAACAAATTGCATTGCTCAACCGGGAAAATGAGGTCAAAGAGGCAAGGCTCCAGGCTCAGCAAACCGCTATTTGGAGTGGGAGCATCCTGGTGATAATTGTCGCCGGAATCACTTTCTTTATGGTGAAACAGAGAAGGAGAAGGCAGCTCATCAGGCAGAGTGAACTGGAACAAAAATTACTGCGGTCGCAGATGAATCCTCATTTTATCTTTAATTCGTTAGGCGCAATTCAACATTTCATGATGAAAAACGACGGACGGGTTGCGGCATTTTACCTGAGCAGTTTCTCTTCTTTAATGCGCTCGATTCTTAAAAACTCCCGCGAAGAGTTAATCACCCTGGAGGAGGAGATTCAAACGCTTCAGAATTACCTGAATTTGCATCAACTGAGATTAGGCGAAAAATTATCGTTTTCTATTTCGGCTTCTGACGATCTTGAGGCCGGATGGGTAAAGATTCCTCCCATGCTCGTCCAGCCTTTCGTGGAAAATGCCATTCATCATGGCATAGAAAAAATGGAAGGGAACGGCCGGGTATCAATTGATTTCAAAAAAACCGGAGATCAATTACAAATTACCGTAGAGGATAATGGGGGCGGCATCGACACGCTTTCAGAAACCACTAAAAAAGAACATATTTCTTACGCATTGCAGATTTTCAGAGAAAGAGTGGATAATCTGAAAAGAGCCTCAGGCATAGAAATTTCGCACCGGATTGAAAATAGAAATTCCGGGCCGGATCAACAGAAAGGAACGCTGGTAACGGTAGTTCTGCCTCTCAGATAACTCTCGAATGTTTCCCGATAATATCCTGTATATATGATAAAAGCTGTGATTGTAGACGATGAACTCTGTTTTCGTGAAATGATCCGGATGCTGCTGAAAGAGTACTTTCCGGATATCAGAGTAGCAGGTGAAGCCGAAGGCGTAGAAGAGGCCATCCGTATGATTGAAGAACAAAAACCGAATCTGGTTTTTTTAGACATCGAACTGAAGGATGGAAAAGGATTCCACGTGCTCCAAAAGCTCAACAACCGCAATTTTAAGCTGATTGTAATTACAGCATTTAACGAATATGCGATTCAGGCCATTAAATTCAGCGCCATCGATTATATGCTCAAGCCCATCAATGAATTTGAATTCAAAGCAGGCGTCGAAAAAGCGATGCAGGAGATAGGGAAACACGAAACGCCCCGATTGCTGGATTTTCTGTTCAGCAATTACCGGGGAGAAAAGGGGAAAAAACTCGTATTACGGACAACTCAGGATCTTCACGTAGTGGATATAGCCGACATTGTTCGCTGCGAAGCGGACAATGTATACACCACTTTTTTCCTGGCTACCGGAGAAAAAATAGTGGTATCGAAAGGATTGGGAGAATATGTGGAGCTGCTTGAATGTTATGGGTTTATAAGACCTCACCAATCCCATCTGGTAAACCTCGGCTATATCAAAAAATTAGACAAGACCGATGGAGGATTTCTGATTCTCAAAGATAAAGCAGAAATCCCGGTATCCGCCCGAAGAAAACAACACATTATTGAGATTCTAAACCGTCTCTGACAGATTCAAGCGGTCTCCTTCCGGATTCAAATCTGGAAAGAATAACTCAGGATCCTTCCTTATCATTGTTGGCGAAACCCCAAAACCCAACAGACATGAAAGGCATTCTGATCGTTATTTTTATGAGTTTATTGGCTTTTTTTGCCACTGAAGCAACCGCCCAAATCAAAGTAGATCTTGAAAAAAAAGTAAACCGGGAAGCCAATCAGCGGGCAAACCGGACCACAGATAAAGCACTTGATAAGACCTTCGACAAGGTAGAAGAAGGGATAGGAGATCTTTTTAAGAAAAAAGATAAAAAGCAGCCTGTAGAAAACACGGAAGCAAAAGCACCCGGGGAGAAGAGCTCTCAAAACACGAATCCTCAAAACAATCCCGATCAAAAAGATAAGGCTCCGGAAACCAAACCGCAACCTCAACTGACTTGGAACCGCTATGATTTTATTCCGGGAACAGAGATCATTTTTGAAGACAATTTTACAGACGAGCAAAATGGGGAATTCCCTTCCAGATGGGATATGAGCTCGGGAGGATTAATAGAAAACACGGTGGTGGATGGCGAAAATGTTGTGTTTTTCAAAAAAACAAACGCCAACGGAACTCCGGACGGGATCCTTCCTCTGTTGAAAAATCGAAAGGAAGACTATCTTCCCGAGGAGTTCACCTTTGAAATGGATTGTTACTTCGGACCCGAACCGGGTACCGGGAAATACAACGGAGGTTCGGACTATTATGTTTTTCTGTATGACGGTAAAAATCAGGCCGGCATAATGACAAGCTCAAAGCCTATCAGGATCTCCTATAATAAAGTCCATCAGAACCTTATCGGCGACACTTACCCGGGCCACAACTCTCCGGCCGATTTTCAGGGTTGGCGACATGTTTCCATCTCTTTTAACAAGAGAGCCTTAAAAGGATATCTGGATGATACCCGGCTGTTAAATATTCCCAATTGTGAATTTAATCCAACCGGAATTATGATCTCATACCATAACGTAGCAGGGATTCATCCGGCCTATATCAAAAATATCCGCATAGCAAAGGGGGCCGTTCCCCTCTATGATAAATTCCTCACCGATGGAAAATTTGTAACCACAGGGATCAAATTCGACGTCAATAAAGCGACAATCAGGCCGGAGTCTATGGGAACCATAGGATATGTGGTTAAAATGATGACAGAGCATCCCGAATTAAATTTCTCAGTAGAAGGCCACACCGACAGCGACGGGGAGGATGCCTTTAATCAGAAACTCTCCGAAGCCCGCTCTCTGGCGGTGATGGACCAAATGGCAGCGCTCGGAATCGGACGAAATCGCCTCAAAAGCAGAGGCTGGGGCGAAAGCAAACCCATGGCAGGAAACGACACCCCGGAAGGGAAGGCACAAAACCGCCGGGTAGAATTCGTAAAATTTTAGAAACGCTTATCTCCACGAACCTATAGACGCCGGATATGAACGCTCTGCAGAAAATCTCTTTATTACTACTCGTTCTTTTGTTTGGGTCTCCAATGCTTTCGAGGGCGCAGGAGACCGAAGAAGAGATGAGAGTCGATGAAATATATGACATAATTCAAAGCATTATTACGCAGGCAGACGCTACTCTTCCAGCGGATTGTGATCCTTACGGATTTCAATTCACTATAAAAGTGGTTAGTCAGGAAGAAGGCGAGATAAAAGAGATTTTCCGGCCGGAAATCATCAAAGAGATGGTGTATGGCATGCTGAGCAAGCACAATTTCGCAAAATTCTCGATGGACCAGGAGCCGTATACATATTCTACCAACCGGTTCCTCTATATCGGAGTGGGTCTCGTCCCCCAGAATGCCAAAGAGGAGGAATTTTCACTCTATTATCATTCCTATACCTGCTTTGAAAGTATCAACGGGGTGGTTAAAAAATATACCATCCATATAGGGGCCCAGTTTATCATACGGAAACCTGATGACGGAGGAATTGCCGGAGATGTATACTATGTAACCGATCAGGGAAACCAGGTATTATTACAGGACAGACCTTTCCTCTCCGACACCCGTGAGAAAAAAATAAAATTCAGGAGATTAGGCCCCGGAAGTGAGGAAGCCAACTCAGGAGAGCCCGACAAAGAGAGTGAGGGATGGAAGCCATTTCAGGGGAATCAGTCTAATTTTACGATTACATCGCTGACGCCCGGGCACTATTTTCCATTGGTCAGAATCAATGGCTGCATTCAACGCTATGATGATCCTGACCTAAACCAGGAGGAAGAGACCATCATCAAAACCCGGGGCGTCTTTAACTGGGATAACCCCACAAAAGATCAGAAAATCGTCATTCCGGACAGGGGAACGGCAGTGAACATAACCGACAAAAAAATCTATACAACCTACAGTACGGGAAATAAAGTGCAGGGATTTATTCTTACCCCCAAAAAAAATCCGGGAGAATGGAGAGATTCCGACTATATCGAAGAAGGTGAAGTTCAAGTTCTCAGGTCGTCCGTAAAAGTATGGATCGAACCTTACGGATGGAATGCAACCTCCCGGTTTCCTGATGATACAATGGCCCGCGACGGATATTATGAATTCGAGAAGATACCCAGCGGGGTGTACCGGGTATATCTGGACGGACAGAAGGAAAACGGGAAAATTGTCTCTGTATGCAATTGCGACGAAGAGGGAAAGCCGCTGGAAGCGAATATGACCTATCAGCAGAATCTGGGGACACAGGGATATGAGATCCATCTGGACTATCAATTCAGGAAGGGGGATGAATCGCTGGATATCAGCGCCATATGGAATAATGTCATCATAGCCTTCGGCGATGAAGAGGTTCCACCCCAACAATTCAGTCTCAGCCAGAATCCGATGCTTGATTCTCTGGGTAATTATCTCGATATCAAAGGGAATATTTTGCAGCCTCCTTTCACCATTCTGGAAAGGAGATCGCATGGCATTCTATGCAATGATATCTTCCTGACCCGGGGTGAACCGGCCGAATTTTCGCTGAATAAATCAGGGACAGTGCTTTCCGGATTTACTGCGATTCCGGATTTTAGCGAAGACGGATTGTACAACTCTCTGGAAGTTATCAAATACGACCATGACTCGCCGGTAGAACTGGTAGGCGAAAACATTAAAAAGGGGATCTATTTCACCTGGCAATTTGCCATAAAACTACAAACTCCCGAAGGGGACGAAGGCCCGGAAATTTCGGTCGAGGCGTCAGAAATCTTTCAGGGAATTGAAGAACAGGGAGACGATCCTTCTATGATCTTTGGAGGAGGGATCATTGACGCCCGGGCTCCGGAGGATGTCGTAGAAAAGATCAAAAGGAACGAAGAGTTTTCTTTTACTAAAAGCTTTCAGGGAACTACCTATACGCTAAAGGGAATCCTCCCGAAAAATTAAATCAAAAACCTTACCACTATGAAAAAAACAGCTGTAATTCTTTTCATCGCCATCTTTTCATGCCAACTATTTGCGCAGCAAAAAATGTCCATTCCGTATAGCCGGTTCGAAACATGGGCAAAGCAAATCAAACTGACAGGCTATACGCTGATGGAGTGCGAAAATGACGGAGGAGTGGATTATACCGCCATGTTTATGTCAGGGTCGGACAAATTTCTTCAGATTCGCGTAGGGAGCGCCAAACTCTTTAAGAGCAATACCTCAGCGATGCAAAACGCAACCGCCTATGTCTGGAATGGATATAAAGCGGTTTATTCATTCCAGGCAGGGATGACCCTGATGATCTTTGAGGTGCCTGAGTCGGATGTCTGCTTTACGCTGGGCCTCCTGGGAAAGGCAGAGAAAGCGGTGATGGAGGATATTGCTTCGAAAATCAACCCTAAATCGTTTAAATAAGCTGCCGGGAAAAGACAACATAGTGCTTTAGCATATTTTCGCAGGTAGTTCTCATCTCCTTTACAAGCGATTCGGGAGCGATAACGCGGAGCGTAGAGCCGTAAGAGAGCAACTCCATAAGCAAATCGTGGGTTATATAGAGCGTGAGTTTTACCCGCAACTCCGTGTCGTTATCGATGAGTATCTCCTGCGATTCATGAAGCGGCATCGATTTGATATACTTTCCCTGAAAAGGGTCGAACGAGAGAATAATCTCTTCGGGCTTCGGGCCATTAGGGCTAATGATCCCAAAACAGTGTTTGTAATGTTGATGAACCGAAAAGTCGACGGGATATAGAAATCGCTTGTTCGAAAGTTCCAGAGAAGAGAAGCGATCGAGCGCAAAACTCTTTATTTTCTGATCGCCCAAATCGCTGGCCAATAGGTACCAGCGATTTTTGTGCTCTTTCAATGCGTAAGGCTCTACCGTTCGTAACGTCGATTCACCGTCGCCATATTTTTGGTAGACAAATGCAACTTGCAAGCGGTGTGTTATTGCATGAAGGAGCCCGTATAAGTATTCGGTTCCCAGAGGTTTTCGCTTCTCAAAGTGGATATGATCCGATAACCGGTCGGCAAGGTTCAGAGCGTTGAATGTATTGAAGGCCTCCAGAATACGTTCTTTGGCAGCGGTTTGCTCATCACTCTCTATGTAATAGACCCTTCGCGAATAATCGAACCGGATTTCAATATCATACAGCGATCTGATATCATCCAGATCTCGTTGAAAGGTGCGCTTAGAAACCACATAATTATAGGCATGTACTTCGGATTCCAAGGCAAGATAGTCCGAAATCTGGTGGAAGGTTGCAGGAGACTTTCTAAGCTTTTGAATAATCAGGGTGTATCTGGCCAGGGATTCGCGTTTCGACATCTTTTCTCCTAATTGGTAAAACCCATTTTTGCTTTTTTACTTGCAATCGTCTCATCGGTACATAAAGCCATTACGTTCTCTAAGGTAACGGTTTGGCCGTGAATAATCTCGTTAATCTCGATTTTTCGTAATACGTTGTCTATCTGGCCACCTGAGAAATCAAACTGTTCGGCTAACCGTTTACACTGTTCGGTAGGTAAGGCGGGGAATTTCAACTTCCAGATATTTACCCGAATGGCCAGGTCCGGTTTCGGAAAGGAAATTTTAAACAAGAAGCGGCGTTCGAAAGCAGCGTCAAGATTATGGACAAAATTAGTAGTAGCCAATAAGATACCCTCAAAATTTTCCAACTCGTCAAGCAGAACACTTTGTATGGCATTTTCGGTATTATCGAGTGCCGATTGTCCTACCATACCTCTTTTGGAGAATATGGCATCGCACTCATTAAAGAAAAGAATGGGGAGATGCTCACATTGCTGCGTAAACGACTTATAATCGCTAAAAATCCGCTTTATCTGCTTTTCACTGTCGCCATACCACTTCGACCTGGCCTGGCTGATTTCGACCTTCATCACCTTTCGATTCGACGCTTTGGCCATTTGCAGCACAATTTCGGTCTTTCCGGTTCCCGGCGCACCATATAACAAGGCTGCTACCCCTTTGGGTAAATTTTTCTCTGATAATCGCCTTTGCACCTCCGCCAATTTCTCATCCCTGAGCAGATCTTTCAGCAGGAGAAGTTGTTCCATATGCGACTCGGAGAAAAGTAACTCCCGGAAAGGAATCTCTTCGGGCGAAATGACATCTTCTCTTTTCACGTTTTCGAGAAAGAAGCTTATACCGCAATCTTTCAGAATCTGCAGTGAATAGTCGGTCAATTTCAGATCTATGGCATTGACAAAACGCGAAGCACCCACTTCAACCAGATTGTGCTTCTGAAGAGCGGTTTCGCCGGCAAGCAGGGAGTTCTTGTACACCACTTTTCGGCCGGATTCGTTATAAAGGTAATGCAACGCCGAATCCAGTCTTATCGACGGCTTTCCGGTGATGGTTTCCCAAAGGAGGAAGAGATAGATACAGAGATCGGCCCCTGGCAAATCATACATTTCGAGGATTTTAACCAGTTTAAGATGCGGATAGTCCGATAAAATCATCTTCAAAAAGGTATACATTTCCGCAAGTGACATCTCTTCGGCATCGTCCGAGCTCATCTGACTATGCACATACTCCAATAACTCCATGGTGCCGGGAAGCGGATCTTTCAACGTTTCGGGAACAGGTTGATTATGAACAATGGCCGTTAACAGCTTTTCGTTCAATTGCAACATGACGTTTGTCCGAATTATTCGAATTCCTGCATTTTTCCTCGATATTTCGAAGAATCGCAAAGTGAATAGCCGGCAAAGGTCATCGCTGTAAATCAACGCCTTGGCAGGATTACATTTGCAGTACGCAATCAACTCGGACAGCGAAGTGCAATAGGAGGTGAAATGAAACGGAACCGCCAATGCAACAAAAAAAGCCTGCCTCTTACTGGTCCGAAAATAGTCGGACAGCAATTGCAAATCGTCGTCGATCGATGCAAAAAATGATTCAGTGAGCTTACACCCCCGGGCACGCTCGTAAATTCGTTCAATACGCTCCAGGACCTGATTGTTCTCCTTCTTCTCCATAACGCCGCTTTTTTGCACAAAGCTAGGAAGTGACTACGACAAGAAGTGTCGCCGGAAAAGAAGTAGGGAATTATACCCAAAAATGCGTAAAGGAAAAAGGCTACCCGGTGGGTGTATTGTCCCAAGTATCGGATCACATGCTCGACTCCGGCCAGAGACGGTTCGCAATGTACAACACCAAGGCGTATGATATGCAGAAGAGATTATTAATAGGGTTACAACAAGTTTAGTTATAAACAGCAACTTTATATCGGCAGATTTTGGCAAAGTTAAATCAGCACTTTATGTGCGAAAAGGATCTTCTGGCAGGTAAAACCCTCCAGTCGACCCATAACTGTAATACAATCTGAAAAGTAACCCTTCTTCAGAGATATCCCGACAACAACCAGATTATATCACTAAACAAACAGGACTTCACGAAAAACCGAATATTAGTTGCTTTTCGGAATATAGCTCCATATGAAGTCAGTAGCTTGAATGACGATATTTTCAATAAATGCTGACTTTAGCTCCGGACTTTTCGAAAGCATTTCTATTGTCTCCGGTCTTAAATTCATTTTCACCTCTTTTAATGGCTCCATTTTTTTTATCCTTGGCCAAACTTTAGTAAAGAATTCCCCTTCACCATCACGCCCTAAATATGGACACGGATCTGATTCATTGTACTTAGGGTCCTTTAATAGTCCAACAAAAATTTCCCCATTTAAGTTTCCTCGCCCACTAAAACTTTCAATTCCAAATATACAGTGATATGGATTGAGTTCTTCGTGAGAAATCCATATTTGAGCATACAGATCAGAGATTTTATTTCCCTTTTTCACAATGAACTTCTTCCCTAATATCTCCTGACAATGCCTTATCACATGGTCTCGAATTTCTTCCCTGAAGATTTCAAGCACTCTATTAAGATTACTGGACAACGTTGTAACAGCCTGAGCATTACTTAGTATCAGCGAATCTAAATCTTTCATCTCTTCGTTGTTCATAATATTTGTCATCTTATTAATTAAAAAAATATATTGCCTTATAGACTCTCTTAATATCGGTTGATCAACACATTCTTTAAGACATAAATTCAACCAATTTCGAATGTCAGTTTGATAGGAGATACAAAAGAAATCTTTGT
>CAYVJA010000027.1:0-286 GCA_964451605.1 uncultured Bacteroidales bacterium
CTACAATCTCACCGATACCGGTTTCGGGATCCATATTTTCGAGCCGGATAGTGACACCCTGCATGGGAAATCCCGTGGAACCCAACTTAGTCTGTTGGGGATTGGCACCCGCAAGCAAGGGAGAACACTCGGTAAGTCCATACCCAATGGCGTAGGGAAATTTGGCCTCTTTAAGGAACTTCTCTACCTCGCCATCCAGTTTGGCTCCTCCGATACCGAAAAATATAATGCGACTGCCAAACGTTTTCATCAATTTCTTCCCGGCCAAAGAGCCCGGCTTCGCCGC
>CAYVJA010000027.1:296-7052 GCA_964451605.1 uncultured Bacteroidales bacterium
AGCCTAAAGAAAAGCTTCCGAAAGAACGGAAGAGAGCAGGAAGTGCGCAGAAATTTCGAATTGGCAATTTTGGCTTTGATTTGGTTCCGATAGATTTTATCCATAATGAGAGGAACCGAGAGCATGATGTGCGGACGGACCGTTTTCAGTGCAGGGAGTAAAACGCCCGGAGTAGGCGGACGATCCAGATAGTAGACTGTGGCACCGGACATAATGGGCAGAACCAATCCCAGCGAGTTCTCGTACATATGCGAGAGCGGCAGGATAGACAAAAAGGCCATTCCCTTGGAAATGGGCTGAATGGTGGTAACCTGGTGCGTGTGCCACACAATGTTTTTTTGCGAGAGCATTACCCCTTTCGACCTTCCCGTTGTGCCCGAAGTGTATATAAGAACAGCCAGATCTTCTTCTTTCGGATCATCATCAGCCACCATCACAGGGGGTTCCTGAGGCAAAGGGGTGAGAGGCGCAAGAGAGTCGAGCAAAAAACGGATAGTGCATCCCGTAAGTTCGGGCGCAGGCAGTCGGGGAAGCAGTTTTTCGGACGAAAAAATGGCTTTCGCTTCGGAATGGGTAAGAATATTGGCAATCTCTTCGGCGTGAAAATCGGGCAAAAGCGGAACGGCCACAACGCCTCGCACCACACAGGCAAAGAAAGCCACACCCCAGTTAGGCATATTTTGACCCAGAATGGCCACCTTATCGCCCTTGCGAATACCCAGGCTATCGAAAAGAGCATGTAGTTCATCGACCTTAACGGCCACATCACGATAGGTTAACGGCTTGCCGTCTACGTACGAGAGCGCAGGACAGTTGCCAAACTGTTCGACGCTGTTGCGGAACAGTTGCTTGAATGTATAGGAAGATGCGGCAGAAGGTATCATGCTATGCAAATTAAGCTACAAGCAAAAGTAGGCAATTTTGGCAAAAACACGTAGCTTTGCAGGGGTCATCTCTCTTTTACGGGGTTCCGCAACCAATATGCTTCAGCGAATTCTGAATAATCTTCTGGTTCTGGCCAATCTGCTGGCCGCCCTGTTGCTGGGAGCTTCGTGCCTCTCTATGTATATCCGTCCCGAACAGCTCTGGTTTCTCTCCTTCCTGGGGCTGGGATTTCCCCTCATTTGGGCAGTGAATCTCTGCTTCTTTCTCTGGTTTTTACTGCGCCGCAGCAAGTTTTGCCTTATTTCCGGCCTATTGCTGGTTGCCGGTTATAACCTGCCCGGCCGTTTCGTGGCCCTGGGAGGTGATGCCTATCGCCCTCCCGTTTCGCGCGAAACGCCTGCCTCGGCTTCCGCCGGGCGCGACCCTGACGCCGACTTTTCTCTCCTTAGCTATAATGTAAAAGGCCATGCCTTTCACGACAAAAAGGGGAAAAAAATAGAAGTTTCGGCACTCTTCCAGTTTGTGGAGACGCAACACCCCACCATAGCCTGCTTCCAGGAATACCCCTTACGCAGCAGCGCCCTTCCGGAATCGGCCATGCCCTGGCTGAACTACCGACACAAAGGGAAAAGGAATCTGATTACGCTCTCCGAATTCCCTATTATCAAAAAAGGCGAGATTGTCTTCGAAAATACCGGTAACTCCTGTATTTACAGCGATATTCTGGTTCGAAAAGATACGTTCCGGATCTACAATTGTCATCTGGAGTCGAACCGGATTCTGGAAAGCGAATACGATGTGATCGATGACATTTACCTCTCGTACAACGAAGAGCAGATAAACGACCTGAAATCGGTGGCCCGAAAAATGCGTAAAGCATTTATTGTTCGATCGGGACAGGTCGATAGCATTGCCTCTCACATCCGACAGTCGCCACACCCGGTAATTGTATGCGGCGACTTTAACGATACGCCCGTTTCGTATGCATACCAACGGATCAGAAATCGGCTCGACGATGCCTTTATCCGGGCAGGAAAGGGGTATGGCATCTCTTTCCGCCGCAGATTAATTGCTGTTCGCATAGATCATATCCTGTTCGACCCCGAAACCTGGGTAGCATCGGCCTATTCGTGTCCGCATATTGTACTCTCTGATCACTTCCCGGTGTTAGCCCGGCTTTCCCTGAAGGAATAATTCTATGGAGATGATTCTCGACATCCTTAAAAACACCCTGATGGTGACCGGCTTTGTGCTCATCATGATGCTTCTTATCGAGTACATGCATATCTTCACCCAGGGTCGTTGGAGCCGCACGCTGGAGCGTTCGGGTTCTTCGCAGATATTACTGGCAACACTGATTGGGCTGATTCCGGGATGTCTGGGCGGGTTTGCGGTAGTATCGCTTTTTACCCACAGAATTGTGGGGATAGGTGCACTCGTGGCAGCCATGATTGCATCGGTTGGCGACGAAGCTTTCTTAATGTTCGCCCTCTTTCCGGGCCAAGCTTTCGCAATCCACCTTATTCTGATCCCTTTGGCTCTGATAGCGGGCTATCTTACGCATATCTTCTCAGGCAACAAAATCTGGCCGGTTCACAAGCCCCATCCTTTAGAGATTCATGCAGGCGAACCGATTCTGCAAATATCCCTTACCGAACGAGTAATCCGAAACTTTCGGCACCCCTCCTGGCAGAGGGTTGTAATCATTGGCTTTGTATTGCTATTTGCTCTGGGTCTCACTTTCGGTCTCTTCTCTCATACCCACGGCGCTTCCGATTTTCTGCATCCCGAAGAGGCTGTCCATGCCCTTGACGAGGCACACCATCATACCGGTGAGCAGAACCATGCCACCTTTCTGGATGAGAAATGGTTAAATCTCCTCTTTGCCGGACTCAGTCTTCTGGCCTGTTTTATTCTGAGCACTGTTTCGGAACACTTTATCAAAATCCATCTCTGGGCGCATATCATTAAGATTCACGGACCACGAATATTTTTCTGGACATTGGGTACGCTCACTACCATCTGGATCATAGACCATACCATCGGATTCGACAGTTGGATTTCTCAGAACATGCACTGGGTTCTGGTGGGTGCGCTGATCATTGGGTGGATACCTCAATCGGGTCCCCATATGGTATTTGTAACTCTGTTTGCCTCAGGAGGTATCCCTTTTAGCGTACTTCTCGCCAATTCACTGGTTCAAAGCGGACATGCCGGACTTCCCCTGCTGGCCGAATCGAAAAGTGCATTTGTAGTCACCAAAATCATTGCCACCCTGCTGGGCTTGTCGGCCGGACTTCTGGGGATGGCGTTTCAATTCTGAACATTTAACTGCCATATACTATGCAATACGACATCATTATCATTGGAAGCGGCCCCGGCGGATACGTGGCTGCAATCCGCGGAGCTCAACTGGGTTATAAAGTAGCCATTGTCGAGAAAGAACATTTGGGAGGGATCTGTCTGAATTGGGGGTGTATACCCACCAAAGCCCTGTTACGGAGTGCACAGATCTATGCCGGCGCCACGCACGCGGCCGATTTCGGCGTGCAGATTTCGGGAGAGATAACACCCGATTTCGAAAAGATTGTGGCACGAAGCCGTGCTGTTGCCGAAGGAATGAGTAAGGGTGTTCAGTTTCTGTTGAAAAAGAACAAGATCGATGTAATCTGGGGAAGAGGCGTTGTAACCTCAGCCGGCAAGGTAGAGGTTGCTCTGAACGAGGGGGGATCGACACTGCTGGAGGCACCCCATATCCTATTGGCTACAGGGGCCAGATCGAGAGAGTTGCCCAACATGCCCCAGGACGGCAAAAAGGTGATTGGGTATCGGCAGGCTCTCTCTTTGCCTGCACTCCCCAAAAGTATGGTGGTATGCGGATCGGGAGCCATAGGATCCGAGCTTGCCTTCCTCTACCAGACACTGGGCACACAGGTCACACTGGTGGAGTATATGCCCGAAATCCTTCCCATTGAAGACGAAGAGGTTTCGAAACTCATGGCTCGCTCTTTCAAGAAAATCGGGATGAAGGTAATGACCTCTGCCACGGTCGAATCGGTAGATACCTCCGGTCCGCTCTGCAAGGTAACCGTGAAAACGGCAAAGGGCGAATCGCTTCATGAGGCCGAGATGGTTCTCTCGGCAGTCGGCATCACCCCCAATCTCGAAAATCTGGGATTAGAGGCCCTTTCCGTTGCCATGGAGAAAGGAAAAATTAAAGTAGATGAGGTTTATCGAACCTCACTGCCAGGATTATACGCCATTGGCGATATTATTGCCACTCCGGCTCTCGCCCACGTGGCATCGGCCGAAGGAATTGCCTGCGTAGAGGCAATTGCCGGCAAGAAGGTAACGCCCATCGACTACAAAAACATTCCCGGATGCACCTACACCACGCCCGAAGTGGCCTCGGTAGGGCTCACCGAGAAAAAGGCGCTAGAGGCGGGATATCGTATTAAAGTGGGGCGTTTCCCCTACTCTGCCTCCGGAAAAGCGAGTGCAGCAGGCGAAAAAGAGGGTTTTGTGAAACTGATCTTCGACGAAACCTACGGTGAACTGTTGGGAGCTCATCTGGTGGGGTCGCACGTTACTGAGATGATTTCGGAGTTGGTTGTAGCCCGTAAGCTTGAGATTACCGGAGAGGAGTTATTAAAAACAATTCACCCCCATCCCACGCTCTCAGAAGCAGTTATGGAGGCTGCCGCCGCAGCGTACGGAGAGGTGATACATCTTTAATCTCTTATGGAGTCTGGTTTGGCATAATACTTGCACCAAGCAAAAGTGTTGAATCAAACCACTTCATGTTATGAAAAAATATTTTCGTTTTGTAGCTCTGATTGCCTTGCTTTGTATGGCATGGGCTAATGCCGGCGCAGCCAGCAACGTAACAACCCCCCCCCTCGAGGGAACCGAATGGCAGCTAACCAGGCTGCAGACCAAAATCATCAAAGCTTCCGATCCGCAAAAAGCGTTGGTATTGGTTGTCAAAAAAGAGGGCGACAATGCGGTTGTTTCCGGATTTGCCGGCTGTAACCGTTTTTCAGGGAAAGCCATTTTCGACGGTAAGAATCTGTGGATCTCGGATGTAGCTTCCACCAAGATGGCCTGCGAAGAGGTCTCTATGGAAATCGAAACTCGATATACCCAACTGTTAGCCGCCGTAAAAACCTATAAAGTCAAGAAAAATAAACTGACTCTTTTCGATGTAACGGGTCAGCCAATTCTCATTTTCCAGACAAAGTAACCCAGTTGCGTGCTTTGCGCGCCGTTACAATCCGGACTCCTTCTGTTGTCTAACGGCAACCCGGAGTCCGGATTTTTTATGCCTGATTCGGAACGTTTTTGCGGAAACCACCGCAGGGCTTTTTGTATCTTTGAGCAAACTATTTTCGTTCCATGGCCAATCCTTCCCGCTTTGTCGAGGTGCTGCTACCATTACCTATCCAGGGCAGTTTTACCTACTCGGTTCCTGAAGAGTGGCAAAACAAAGTTGTGGAAGGACAACGGGTAATCGTCCCTTTTGGTTCCAGGAAACAGTACACCGGCATCATTACCCGTGTTGAGGCAACCGGAACTTCGGCCGGAATCAGGCCCGTAATTGCCCTTCTCGACGAAACCTCCATTCTGGATTCAGTCCAGTTGGCTCATTGGGAGTGGATGGCCGGATACTATTTCTGTTCCACGGGCGAAGTATTACGGGCAGCCCTTCCCTCCAGCATGAAGCCCGACGAAGAGCACTCTACCCAAGATAAAGCTGCCAGAAGAGAAGGAAATGAAATCATTACGCTTAACCCCCAATATAGTAGCGAAGAGGCACTTAATCTCCTCTATCAAAAACTTTCCCGTGCACCCTCTCAGTCGCGTCTGCTCGACTGCTTTTTACTGGCGCTTCACCCCTCCGACTCGCTGCCGGAGATCTCCGATCTCCCCTCACCCCTCTCTTCGCCAACCGAAGAGCTTACCTCCGGGATACCCTACACGGAGCTGATAACCGATTCCGCCGGCCGGGCTGCCTTTAAGGCACTTCTTGATAAAGGGGTATTTCGGCTCGAAAAGGCTCCTGTCGGTACATCGCTTCCAGCCCAAACGCTTATTCATCGCCTGTCCAACATCCAGGAAGAGGCGCTTCGAGCCATCCGGGAAGGGTTCCAAACCAAAGAGACAATCCTGTTACACGGGCTCACGGCCAGCGGAAAAACAGAAATCTATTTTCACCTGATGCAGGAGGCCATCAACCGGCAACAACAGGTACTCTATCTTCTTCCCGAAATTGCCATTACTACCCAGCTCACTGAACGGATCAGAGCCGCTTTCGGTAATCGGGTCGGAGTATTTCACTCCCGTTGTTCGGGAGGCGAACAGACGCGTATCTGGCAATCTCTTCTGAAACCCGACGGCTGTGATATCATTCTGGGAGCCCGTTCGGCCCTCTTTCTCCCCTTCCCCCGGCTGGGTCTTGTGATTATTGACGAAGAGCATGAGCCGGCTTTCCGGCAAAACGATCCTGCTCCACGCTATCATGCCCGTGACAGTGCCATTGTGCTGGCCAAAATGCATAAGGCCAAAACACTTCTGGGATCGGCCACCCCTTCGGTAGAATCCTATTACAACGCCCGACAGGGAAAATACGGACTGGTTACTTTGCGTGAACGGTTCCAGGCAACCCCTCTTCCCCGAATCATAGTTGCCGATATGGCCCAGGCACGCAGAACAGGGCTTGCAAAAGGGTTATTTCATCCTATACTGCTCAAAGCCATAGAAGAGGCGCTTGCTGCCGGCGAACAAACCATTCTGTTTCAGAACAGGCGGGGTTTTTCTCCTTCGCTTCAGTGTACCGTATGCGGGCATGTACCCGGATGCAAACATTGCAAT
>CAYVJA010000027.1:7062-33606 GCA_964451605.1 uncultured Bacteroidales bacterium
CATAAAGCAACCAATCGCCTCATCTGCCACTATTGCGGATACTCTGTAAGGGTACCCGGGGAGTGCCCGGAGTGTCATAACCGACAGTTAAAAACCATGGGCAGCGGAACCGAGCAGATTGAGAATGAAATAGCCCTCTGTTTTCCCAAAGCCCGGGTTGCCAGAATGGATTTCGACACCACCCGGTCGAAACAAAGCTATCACAAATTGCTGTACCAAATGGAACAGGGGAACACCGACATTCTGATAGGGACTCAGATGGTAGCCAAAGGACTCGATTTCCACAACGTGAGTACCGTAGGAATTATCTACGCCGACCAACTCTTTTTCATGCCCGACTTCAGGGCGCATGAGCGGGCCTTTCAACTTATGACGCAGGTTGGGGGAAGAGCCGGGCGAAGAGAAGATCAGGGAAAGGTTATCATCCAGGCCTATAACACCAAAAATCCTGTTATTACTCATCTGCAAACCTACAACGACATCGGGTTTCTGGAAAACCAACTGGCCGAACGAAGCGCCTTTGGTTATCCGCCCTTTTCCCGACTCATCAGGATTACGCTGAAACAGCGAAACGAAGTGGTGGTTCGGAATGCGGCCCTCCATCTGGCGACACTCTTACGCAATCAGTTTGCCGAACGGGTGATGGGGCCGGAAGCGCCGCCTATCGACAGAACCTTCAATCTCTTTCTGCAACAGATTCTGCTCAAAACAGAACGGAACAGCGATATGCTCTCTGTCCGGAACAAGGTAGGGCAAGCCATCGAGACCACACGCGCAATCGAAGCGTACAGGCAGGTATCCGTCATGGCCGAAGCCGACCCCTATTGAATGGAGTTATGCAATTGTTTTTTCCCCTCGGGTTCGGCCATTTTATTCCGGGTCCACTCACGGTATGCTTCCCGGTTCCTGAAGATATCTACAGCGGTATAAATGGCATTCCTGAAAGAGTCGGGCTGAGCTAACCCGGTTCCGGCCAGATCGTAAGCGGTTCCATGAGCCGGCGATGTACGGACGTAGGGAAGACCGGCAGTAAAATTGACTCCCGATTCGAATGCAAGCAACTTAAAGGGAATTAAACCCTGATCATGATACATGGCCAACACGGCATCGAATTTAGAAATATGATCCGAACCAAAGAAGCCGTCGGCGGCATAGGGGCCAAATACCAGGTACCCTTCCTCTTTAGCCTGTTCGATGGCAGGAATCAAAATTTCCTCCTCCTCATTACCCAGAAGACCTCCGTCGCCGGAATGGGGATTCAATCCCAGTACGGCAATTTTCCCTCTTTTAATGGAAAAATCCTGTAAAAGGGTTTGATTCAGGAGACGGATCCTTCCCACAATCTTCTCACGGCTGATAGCCGAAGCAACCTCCGAAAGAGGAATATGACCCGTGAGAACTGCAATCCGAATCCCCTCCGACACCATAAGCATAAGGGAATCGTCGGCACCAAAGGTCGACTGCAGATACTCCGTATGGCCAGGAAAGTGGAAGGCGTCCGACTGTACATTCTGTTTGTTGATAGGAGCTGTAACCAGCACATCAATCTGTTCCTGCTTCAGTGCCGTTACCGCCTCTTTCAGACAGAGAAAGGCAGCAGCACCGGCCTCAGGCGTCGACTTGCCGGGATCAACCCTCACCGCATCGTCAAGACAATTCACCAGATTAATCCGTCGCGGATCGGCTTCGGAAGCCGAACGAATGGTATTCACGGTAAAATTATTCAGGTTGAGAAGCTTCCGGTAGAAAGCCAATACTTTGGGCGATCCAAAAATCACTATCGTGTACTCTTCGGCCAATCGGGGATCTGATAAAGCCTTCATCATCACCTCATACCCGATTCCGTTCATGTCGCCCTGACTAATTCCAACCCGTATTTTCTCTGTTCTCATACCCGTTTTTATTTGCTACACAAAAGTAGTCAATTTAGAATTGCCCCACGCCCCTTGGTGCAGGGAAAAACTTTGTGTAGGTTTGCCATCACATATGAAAAGCGATTCCGTTACCCGACTTCTTAACCGTGCACTTGCACAAGAGTGGCTCTCACACGACGAAGGGGCTTTTCTTTACCGGAATGCCCCGCTTGCCACGCTTATGTACACCGCACACACCCTGCGGATGGCTATCCACTCAGAGCCGAAGGTAACCTGGATTGCCGACCGAAACATCAATTATACCAATATCTGTACTACCCGATGCCGTTTTTGCAACTTTCACAGAGTTGCCTCCGATCCGGAAGCCTATGTAACCGGCTCCGATGCCTATCGCCAAAAGATTGACGAACTTATCGCCTGCGGGGGCAATCAAATTTTATTGCAGGGGGGAGTACATCCTGATTTCGATCTGGAATTCTACACCCGGCTATTCCGAGATCTGAAAACGTGGTATCCCCGGCTTCAGTTGCATGCGCTCGGTCCTCATGAAGTCAACGCGCTGGCGCAAAGAGAGGGAAAAAGTATTACCGAAATTCTCAGAATCTTGATAGATGCGGGGTTGGACTCTCTTCCGGGTGCAGGGGCAGAAATTTTGTCCGACAGAGTCAGGCAAATTGTTTCGCCCGGAAAATGTACTGTAAATGAATGGCTTGAAGTGATGCGGCAAGCCCATGCTCTTGGGCTGGTTACTTCGGCAACCATGATGTACGGCCATGCCGAGACCCTGGAAGAGCGGATGCAACATCTGGTATTGATCAGATTACTTCAGTCGGAAAAGGGACCCCACAATCCGGGTTTTATCTCCTTTACAGCCTGGCCTTTCCAATCGAAGGGAACCCGATTGGAATCGAAATACGGTTATACTTCTAAAAACCACACCGACGAATTTCTGCGTATGAACGCACTGATTCGTATCATGTTGCCCAATATCACCAATATTCAGGCCTCCTGGCTTACTGCAGGGCGTGAAGCAGCGCAGTTAAGCCTGTGGGGAGGGGTTAACGATATGGGATCGGTTATGATGGAAGAGAATGTGGTTTCGGCGGCAGGCGCCGAGAAAAGTTTTACGAGTGTAGAAAAGATGGAAGAGATGATCCGTGAGGCCGGATTCGAACCGCAAAAAAGAGACCAACACTATAGAGCCATATAAAACCCTATTGCAATGATAAAGCACATCGTGATGTGGCAACTCAAAGAGTTTGCCGAAGGACATTCCAAACGGGATAACATGAAATTTCTGAATGAGAAATTTAGCCTGCTCTCCACGCAAATCGAGGCCATTCAGAGCCTGAAAACAGGTATGAATATAGAAGAGTGCCCCTTTTCGAATTACGATTATGTCCTGGAGACCACCTTCGCCGATTTTGGTGCACTGGAAACCTACCAATCACACCCCGCCCATCAGGAGGTTGCCCGATTTGTGCGAGAGGTAGTCAGTGCACGAGCCTGTGTCGACTACGAATATTAGGGGTGATCGGCCCGGAAACGGGCCAGCCGTTCTTCCATTTCAGGAAATTGCTCAGGTTGAGCAAACGACACACAGGCGCGCAATCCTTCAGTTCGTTCGCTGCCGGTAATATCGAGCGAAATGGCACTGATTCCGTAGTAAAGCAACTCCCGGAGCAACTCTCCTCCACTCAGACCGGGATAAGCAATAGTGAAGTAAAATCCATCGGCAAGCGGCAAATCTTCATCCCTGTCGTACACCACGTGGAAGCCGTATTTCAGGAAGAGCTTCTTCATCACAGCCGCCTTCTCTCCGTACGACGACACCGACTCAACAAAGTTGAGATTTCCGTCGTTGGCTGCTTTTAACATGGCAGCCAACGCATACTGCGATGAGTGGGTTGTCCCCGAGGAGATACCGTATAAGGCCCCGTACACCATGGCATGACCCAGTTCGGCCGATGCAAAATTGCGCTTCAAATCGGGATAGGAGCGGTGATAGAGTGCATCGCTTACCCCAAGGAATCCGATTCGCTGTCCGGCATAACTAAAAATCTTCGATGCCGAAAAGAGCAAAATGTAGCGGTCGGTGTAGTGAGCCACCGAGGGTGGAAAAGGATGGGTACCCGGCCGGGAGTAATCAGTACGGAAATCCATACCAAAATAGGCCTGATCTTCAATAACTACAGCATCGTATTTATCGGCTACTTCGGCAATAATCTGAAGTTCGCGCGGGGTGAAGCAGATCCACGATGGATTATTCGGACTGGAGTACAGAATAGAAGAGATATTCCCTTTCGAGAGGTACGACTCCAGCTTGCCACGCAGTTTCTCTCCGCGGAACTCGTAGACATCGAACGATTCGAAAGGGATCCCCAGAATTTTGTGTTGTTGCTTTTGCACCGGGAAACCGGGATCGATGAAAAGGGTAGTGGTCTTGCGGGCATCGGCACGCGAAAGGGTCATAAATACAGCAAGTCCGCCCTGCATGGAACCTACGGTGGGAACACACCCCTGAGGCGAAAGTTTTACATTGAGAAAGGATTGCAGAAAGCGCGATGCCTCCTGCTTTAACGGAGGTATCCCTTCGATAGAGGGGTAGACCGAGGCCACTCCGCTACGCAACGCTTCAATTTCCGCTTCTACGCCCACATCCGATGCGGGTAACCCCGGAACACCCATCTCCATACGGATAAAACGTTTACCGGAGGCCTGCTCTATCAGTCCCACCAATTTTACGATCTCGCGTATGGAGGCCGCTGCAACATTTTCTATTTTACACTTTGCCAGTGCTTCATCTACAATGTCGGCTGGAATAGGGGTATTCTTATTCATGGGTATGCAAAACGCTATTTTTGTCTCCGGTCTATTACCCGCTTGGCTTTTCCTTCGCTTCGGGCAAGTGTTTGAGGTTCGACCAGCGAAACCTTGATGCTCAAACCGATAGCACTCTGCAACGCGTGCTGAATTTTCCGTCCGAGCATCTGCAACTCGCTGATCTTATCGGTAAAATAGATCTCATCAACCTCTACCTGCAATTCGAGTGTATCAAGGTTGTTCTCTCTGTCTACAAAGAGCATATAGTGCGGGCTGGTGGCTCTGAGTTCGAGCAGTACATGTTCTATCTGCGATGGGAAGAGGTTTACACCCCTGATAATAAGCATATCATCGCTTCGTCCGGTAATCTTCTCCATCCTGACCAGGGTGCGTCCGCATTTGCAGGGAGCATAATCGAGAACGGAGAGATCGCGGGTATTATAGCGAATCAAGGGGAGTCCCTCCTTGGTAATGGTGGTAAACACCAACTCTCCCTTTGCCCCTTCGGGTAACACCTCTCCGGTCTCGGGATCGACAATTTCGGGAATAAAATGGTCTTCGTTGATATGAAGTCCGCAGTGGCATTCACAATCATTGGCAACACCGGGTCCGATAATCTCGCTCAGACCATAAATATCGTGTGCACGAATATTCCACTTGGCCTCCAGTTCGCGACGCATATTTTCGGTCCAGGGCTCAGCCCCGAAAATTCCGATTCTAAGTTTCAGATCGTTGAGTGAATAGCCGTGTTCTGCCATAGCATCGGCAAGATGCAAAGCGTACGAGGGGGTACAGGCAAGCACGGTTGCCCCGAAATCGGCCATAATCTGGAGTTGTCGGCGGCTATTGCCTCCCGAGATGGGAATAACCGTACATCCCATCTTTTCGGCACCATAGTGAGCTCCCAATCCGCCGGTAAAGAGTCCGTAACCGTATGCCACCTGCATTACATCGTGGCGGGTAATACCGGCCATCGCAAAACAGCGGGCGGTAACCTCACTCCAAATCTGTAAATCGTGACGGGTATAGCCCACCGTGGTGGGTTTCCCGGTGGTTCCGCTCGAAGCATGTACCCGCACAATCTCGCTCATTGGCACGGCAAAAAGCCCAAAAGGGTAATTGTCGCGCAAATCTTGCTTACGTGTAAATGGCAACTTCCGCAAATCCTCTACCGTTCTGATATCTTCGGGCTCCACCCTGAGCTCCTGCATCTTCTTACGGTAAAAAGGTACGGTATGATAGGCCCTGTCGACCATATCGCGCAGACGCGCCGTCTGACATTCGCGCATCTCCTGGCGCGACATGCATTCAAAGGTTTCGTTCCAAATCATCTTGGTTGCTGCTTTACTATTTCAAATCGGCTTCGGTAATCAATTTCAGGCCATCCTGGGCAATAATTTCCAGTGCCTTTTCGCGGTTATCCATTCTAAGCACAGCTACCGCTTTCGAACCGAAACTAAAGGCATACAGATACTCAATACTGACGTTTCTGCTCGCGAAACAGTCCAGAATTCCGGAAAGCGAGCCCGATGCCATGCCCAGCTCGAGTGCAATCACCTCGCTCAGATTGGCGCTGAAACCCTTTTCGCGTAAAATGGCCAGCGAGCCCGACGGATCGGAGACAATCATACGCAGAATGCCATATTCGGTGGTATCGGCAATGGTTAGCGCTGTAATGTTGATATCGGCCTTGGCCAACACAGATAACACCTCGTTCAATCGCCCGGATTTGTTTTCGAGGAATACAGATAATTGTCTGACAGTCATAGCATCAATTATTAAGTGTGTATCACCTTCAAAGGTATCTAATTTTTTCGCAAATCCCGTACACGCACCGCTTTGCCTTCGGCCTGCGGAAGCGATCCTTTTTGTACCAGTTTCACCTGCGGCGTAACCAAAATCTCGTCTCTCAGTTGGTGCACAATCTCTTTGTTGAGGCGCAAAAGCGAACCGTAATCATCGCCTGTGAGTTCGGTTAACTCTACTTCTACGATGATCTCGTCCGAATTACCCGAATTTTCCAGAGTAATCAGGTAATTCGATCCCAACTCCTCAAAGTGCATCAGTATCTTCTCTATCTGCATAGGGAAGATATTAACCCCCTTGATAATGAACATATCATCGCTGCGCCCTTTGATTCGGTCAATCCGGCGATGTGTTCGCCCGCAGGGGCACTCGCCCGGCAGGAAACGGGTGAGGTCGCGGGTGCGATAGCGGATAATGGGCATACTTTCGCGGTTGAGCGTGGTAAGCACCAACTCACCTATCTCGCCATCCGGAACCGGCAAAAGGGTATCCGGATCGACAATTTCTACTATGTAATAGTCTTCCCAAATATGGAGACCATTCTGAAAGGGACACTCAAAGGCCACACCGGGGCCGCTCATCTCCGACATTCCAAAGGAGTTATAAGCCTTAACCCCGAGAAGTGCCTCGATACGGGCACGCTGGGCCTCGGTATGGGGCTCTGCGCCGATAATGAGTGTACGGAGTGAAGTTTGGGTGCGCGGATCTATACCCATCTCCTGAAACACCTCCGCCAGACGGGTAGCATAACTGGGAATGGCATGGAGTGCAGTAGTACCAAAGTCCTGAATAAACTTCACCTGACGACGGCTGTTTCCGGCTCCGGCAGGCACAGTAAGTGCCCCCAGCTTTTCGGCGCCATACTGAAACCCAAGCCCTCCCGTAAACATTCCGTACCCGGAGCTGTTCTGAAACACATCAGTGTCGCGAAGCCCCACCATATACAGACAACGGGCCACCTCGTTTGCCCAGCTGTCGAGATCGGCAGCCGAATGAAAAATAACGGTGGGATTCCCTGTGGTTCCACTGGAAGAGTGAAGCCGCACACACCTTTTGAGAGAACCGCTAACCAACCCGAATGGGTAGTTGTCGCGTAAATCGGCTTTCGTCGTAAACGGGAGTTTATGCAAATCGCCGATTGTCTGAATAGAATCCGGAGTAATGCCCATACGGGCAAAAACCTTACTGTAATAGGGTGAACCGGAGGCTATCCGTATAGTTTTGCGAAGTTTTTCTACCTGAAGAGACTCAATCTCTGCCCGGGAAAGGGTTTCCAGTTTCTCTTCCCAATAGGCACCACGTTGTTCCATTGATCTAAAATAAAAACATCATAAGCAGATTCAAGCGCAGATTGGTTACGGAATGGGTCTCAGCCACTTTTCCGTAGTCAATCTTATCTATTGTTCCGAATTCGGCACCCGAAATCTCGAGTTCGGAGCCCAGCTGCAGATTCTTTGCGTTAAAAAAGAGGTGTGGTGAAAAACGCCACATCGAACGAATATTGCCGGCACGGGCATAGACCGTGGATATTTCGCGATCTAACGTGCCCAGATTGCGGATGTACCCGGCAAAAAAGCCGGCCTGCCACACTTTGCCATAATCGAGATTAATCCATGAGTTCCAGTGCTGAATAGGGGTATACTCTTCGGCTCCGGTAACGGGATCGACGTTCGAAACCGCATATCCGCCCAACATCAGCGATTCGGTCATATTCTGCGCATACATCGAACTGGCTTTCATGGTAAAATCCGGATCCTTATACTGCAGATAACCCATTGCCGTAAAGGTGGTCAGCAGCTGATTGGTCTTGTACTTTAACCCCCCTTCGCCGGTAGTCACCGTACGGGGTTGCACAGATTTGGTATGTCCGATGGCTCCAAAAAGCCAGTTCTTGTACTTGTACTGAATCCACAAATCAATTTCAGGAATCATGGCGTCGCGCATAAACATGTTACTCTTTAGCGCGGGCTGAATGCCGGCAGGATCGGGACCCAGGGTACAATAATCACCTTGCATGGCGGCAGTGGCCGAAAGCAGAAAATTCCCCGGCATCCAGCTGAATCGAAGCTGATCGGAGCGATTGAAGTTCCAGAAAGGTGCGCCTGTATTAAATGCCACCACATTGGGCATACTGGCAATCGACAGGGGCATCCAGGTCCGCCCCATCAGCAGAGAAGTTTCGCCCCAATCAAGCAGAGAGTAAACCTGGCGGAGCCGGATACCATAGGTATTCGACATACCGGTAAAATCGAACTCAACGTAGGCAGACGATTTGGCATTCAACACCTCCGGACCGAAAAAACGGAAAGTCATACGGGTGGCAATTGCCGAAAGGGCAGTAGAGGAGGCCTTATTCAAATCGCGGCCGTTGGCATCGGGCAGCTTATCCATGGGATAGAAGGAGACAAGCCCATCAACTACCTCGGCCGTTTTACGGGTATCGTAGACAAAATCGGTACGGAGGAATCCCCCAATTTGCAGTTTAATACTTTTCGAAACGACTACGGTATCGCCCTGAGGGTTACTTGCAAACAACGGAAGGGCCAGGAAGAGACAAAAAATTGCCAGTTGTGTAGATAATCTCATAAAATCGTGTTACTTTCCTTTTATTATCGGGCTATTGCCAGGAAATCGCGCAACCCCCGGATAAAAGAGACCAAAGGAATAAAAAAAAATCGGGGATTCAAACAATCCCCCGGAAATCTTACCTTTGCGCCCATGCAATCGATCGAACTTCTGGCGCCTGCCAAAGATGCCGAAACCGGCATTCTGGCCATCAACCACGGTGCCGATGCCGTGTATATCGGTGCGTCCGGTTTCAGCGCCAGAGCGGCCGCGGGATGTACCGTACAGGATATTGCCAGACTGATTCAATATGCCCGCCCTTTTGGGGCTAAGGTCTATGTGGCGTTAAACACGTTGCTTTTCAATCAGGAATTCGAGGAAGTCATTGCCCTTATTGAGGCCCTTTACCAGGAGGGAGCAGATGCCCTGATTATTCAGGATCCGGGATTACTGGAATGCAATTTGCCTCCCATAGCTCTCCATGCCAGCACCCAAATGCACAACCACACGCCCGAAAAGGTTGCTTTTTTGGCTTCTTCGGGGTTTTCACGCGTTGTACTTGCCCGGGAACTATCGCTAAAGGAGATAGGAGCAATCCATACACATTGTCCCGCAATTGAGCTGGAATGTTTTGTACATGGCTCGTTATGTGTATCATACAGCGGCCAATGCTATATGAGTCAAGCCATTGTACAAAGGAGTGCCAACAGGGGCGTATGTGCGCAACCGTGTCGTTCGGCCTACAATCTGCTGGATAGCCGGGGAGATATGCTGATTCGCAACAGACACCTGCTCTCCATCAAAGATCTAAACCGGAGTGCCTATCTTTCGGAATTAATCGATAACGGCATCAGCTCTTTCAAAATTGAAGGAAGGCTTAAAGATGCTGCTTATGTAAAAAATATCACTGCATTCTACCGAACCCGACTCGACGAGATTCTGGAGGGAAGAGCGGATTGTAAAAAAGCTTCCGCAGGCACCTCGATTTTCTCCTTCACCCCCGATCCGGAACGAACCTTTAACCGGGGCTATACCGACTACTTCCTGAAACAGCGCGAAAAGTGCGGCACTCCGGCCACCCAGAAGTCGGTGGGAAAACCCCTGGGCACTGTGGTACGGAAAAGAGGCCGTGAGTTGATGGTCGACACCTCTCTTCTGCTGAATAACGGCGATGGAATCTGTTATATCGATGCATCGGGTCAACTCGACGGGTTTCTGGTGAACCGCACAGAAGGTTTTTGGATTCTTCCCGGTAAAGCGGTTGATATAGCGGTAGGAACAACGCTCTATCGAAATCACGATCATCAATTCTACCGCCAGCTTTCGGGCGAAACTGCGCGCCGGACTCTCGCCATACAGATGCGGCTTTACACCGAAGCTGAGAGCTGTTGGCTCGAGGCAACCGACGAACGGGGCTTTCGTGCCACTGTCTCTTCGGATATACCCTTTACCCCGGCACGTAACAGTGAATTGGCAAAACGTCAACTTTCAGAACAGCTCGGGAAACTGGGCGATACGCCCTATCACGCGGGCGAAATTCTTATCGACTGCCCGGAGATACCCTTTCTTTCCATCTCGGTCATCAACCGGATGCGGCGCGAAGTAACCGAAGCAGTCATGGCAAACAGCCGCGATACCCGCCCGGCTTCGAAAAAGCCCGTACAGACCGACCCCGCGAATCATCCCTATCCGGAGAAAAGCCTTTCGTTCGAAGGGAATATCCTGAACAGCAGGGCTGAACATTTTTACACTACACATGGAGTCGAATTGATTGAACCCGGCTTCGAAGCACAAGACAACTATACCGGGAAGAGGGTTATGACCACCCGTCACTGTTTGAAATATGAATTTGGGCAATGTCCCCGCCATCCTGTTTCCGATGCTACAGAGGGCTCTTCCGACGGGGATAACCGGTGGAGAGAGCCACTCTTTCTACAAAATGGTTCTGCCACCTACCGGTTGCATTTCGACTGCAAACGATGTGTAATGGAGATCTATCTCGAAACCTTATGAGTACAGCACTAACCCCTTCGCACTGGAAAGATTACGAACTGATCGACAGTGGAAACTTCGAAAAACTGGAACGATTCGGCTCATGGATTCTGGCTCGCCCCGAACCCCAGGCTCTTTGGGATAAGCACCTTTCGGAAGAGGAGTGGGAGCGCCTTGCCCACGGTTGGTTTCGAAGGACCGCAAAAACAAAGGGGGGGGCCGATGCCGATTCGGAGCGCGGATCGTGGTCGTTACGCAAAGGGGTTCCGGAACAGTGGTACGTGCAATACCGTTCCGAACGGCTCTCGTTGCGGTTCCGAATGGGACTTACCGCCTTTAAACACGTAGGACTCTTCCCCGAACAGGCGGGAAACTGGGAATATATTGCCGAACAAATTGCGGCACTCCACACCCCTGAAGTACCCCGGGTACTGAATCTCTTTGCCTATACAGGAGGCGCCTCTTTGGCTGCCCGTGCCGCAGGAGCCGAGGTAACACACGTCGATTCGGTACGACAGGTCATCTCGTGGGGGCGGGAAAACATGGAAGCCAGCGGTTTACAGGATATCCGGTGGGTGGTTGAAGATGCCGTCAAGTTTGTACAGCGAGAAGTCCGACGGGGAAAGGTGTATCAGGGAATTATTCTGGATCCTCCGGCCTACGGGCGCGGCCCCGAGGGCGAAAAGTGGGTATTGGAGGAGCAGCTGAACCGACTGTTAAAAGATTGCATGGTGCTTCTGGACAGAAAACAGGGTTTTCTGGTACTCAATCTCTATTCAATGGGGTTCTCGGCACTGGTGGGAAAAAACCTTGTGCAAACCCTGTTTCCGGAAGCCCAAATTGACTGTGGAGAGTTCTTTATGCCCGACCGTGGAGGCCGAAAACTCCCATTGGGAATCTACGTGCGCTTTTGCAAGAAATAGCACTATCTTTGCCTAAACCACTGAGCAATAGAAATAACTTCTAATTAGAATAGCATATGAGACTCATTATCCAACCCGATTACACCCGTATCTCCGTCTGGACGGCTGCCTACATTGCAAAAAAGATTAATCAGTTTAAACCCACAGCCGGGCGTCCTTTTGTATTGGGTCTTCCCACCGGATCGACACCTATGGGCACCTATCAGGAGTTAATCCGCTATTACCAGGAGGGGTCCCTGTCGTTCAAAAACGTGGTTACTTTTAATATGGATGAATACGTGGGTATTCCCGAAGAACATCCCGAGAGTTACCACTCTTTTATGTGGACCCACTTTTTCCAGCATATCGATATCCCGAAAGAGAATGTCAACCTCCTGAACGGGAATGCTTCCGATCTCGAAGCCGAATGTCTCCGTTACGAAGAGAAGATGAAAAGTTTCGGGCAGGTACACCTGTTTATGGGTGGCATAGGACCCGACGGACACATCGCCTTTAATGAGCCCGGCTCATCGCTCACCTCACGTACCCGTGTAAAAACGCTTACACAAGACACCATCCTGGCCAACTCGCGCTTTTTTGAAAACAATGTAAATCTGGTGCCGAAAACGGCGCTTACGGTTGGGGTTGGAACGGTTATGGATGCTCAGGAGGTGTTAATCATTGTGAACGGCCACCATAAGGCGCGTGCCTTGAAGCATGCGGTTGAAGGATCGGTTACCCAGATGTGGACCATTTCGGTATTACAACTCCACCCCAGAGGAATCATTGTGTGCGACGAGGCAGCCACCTCCGAATTAACGGTGGGTACCTACAAGTACTTTAAAGATATCGAGTCGGCCAATCTGTAGCCTCTTCGCGGAAAGGGAAATTATTTGAAGATAGAGAAGTCCCACTCGTCGAACCACTTCAACACGGGTTTTCCCTCCTCAAAAAGGATGGGAAGCCAGATGTAGCGGGCATCGATCGGGTTCCGGGGTGTCCATCTGTCGGCCATAAAGATGAAGGCATCTTTTTTCATTCCCTGAATCTTTAGAATATAGGTCGACTGCGACCGGAAAGTCAGGTCGGAACCCTCGCCCACACAGGGATTTCCCAGATAGGTCCACTCTCCCATCATGGAGTCGGCAGTTAAGAGTCGTGCGGCATTCGGATCCCATCCCGTACAACCGGAGGTAATCATAAAATACTTCCCGTCTTTCTTGAAAAGGGAGGGTGCTTCGTTGTGACCCCCGGGCTGGACCCTGATATACCGCCCTGTATGGCCCAGGTAGTCGTCGGTAAGCTCGGCAATATTGAGCGTAAGATTCTCCTCCGAGGCAAAAATATGATAGGCTTTGCCGTTGTCATCTACATAAAGGGTCATATCACGGGCCATCTGCCCCCCCGCAAAATCGCGACGCGTAAAGAGGCCCCTGTTCACAGCTGCCCTCCACTCGTTGCTCCAGTCTTTGGCAAAACCAGGTTTTAGGGTATCCTTTCTTTCGGCCTCCGACATATTCAGAGGCCAGACTCCGGGATTGGGCCGGCCCGAGCGAAGATAGGTGTAGGGACCCTCCACCTTGTCGGCAACTGCCACTGCCGAACGGGCGGCATTATATCCCTGGCCCTTCAGTTCCAGATGAAACCACATGACAAACTTCCCGGTTTTGGCATTGTAGATAACCTTGGGTCTCTCTATCACCGAACCGACAGTAATTTCATGGTTAGGATCGTCGGTCACAACCGTTAAGGCCACGCCTTTGTAGGTCCAGTTCATCAAATCCTTCGAAGAATAGCAGGTAACGCCCACCAAAGCAGCACTCGACCGTTCGCTCTTGTGTTCGCCAAACCAGTAATAGGTGCCTTCATGAAACAGAATGCCTCCCCCGTGCGCATTAATATGGATGCCTCTGTCGTCGGGCCAGATTTCCCCCGGTTTGATGGTTTTTACATCACCGGCAAGTAAAGGTTGCATGGCAGAAGCCAGGAAGATAAGGATAGTGAAAAGTGTTGTTTTCATAAGACGAACGGGACTGGTTATTTGTGCAATTTATCAAAAAGTGCGAATTTTATTAGCTTCGCAGTGGGTTTCCCCATAATTTTATACAAAAATCACATCTGCGATATGCCATCAACTCCCAGCCCCTTCAATCTAAGTCAATGCAACTACGGTACTGTGCGTAACCAGCTCTATTCTCTGGCCGTTTTGCCCTGGGGTGCTACCGAACCTCACAACTACCATCTGCCCTACCTTACCGATTCTATTCTTTCGGCCGCTCTGGCCGCCGATGCCGCTCAGGATGCCTTCGAAAAAAGCCGGGCCCGCTGTATGGTATTGCCTCCGGTATGGCTGGGTCAGCAAAACCCGGGTCAGACAAATCGTCCCTTCTGCCTTCATGCCCGGTACGAAACCCAGAAAGCCATCCTTACCGATATTGTTTCGGCTCTCCAAATACAAGGCATACAGAAGCTGGTGATTGTAAACGGACACGGGGGTAACAGCTTTAAACCCATGATTCGCGATCTGGCCCTTCTCTTTCCCCACTTTTTGATTGCGCTTTGCGACTATTTCGCCCTCGAAAAAAAAGCCCAGGCAGCCATCTTCGAAGAAGAAGACAACCATGCCGGAGAGATGGAAACCTCGCTGATGCTCTATTATCGACCCGACCTTGTGCAGATGGAGATGGCCGGTGATGGCAGTTCCAAGCCCTTTGCACTATCCTCCCTCAACGACCAGACCGCCTGGATTCCGCGTAACTGGGAGAAGGTCACTGCCGATACCGGTATTGGCAATCCGGCGAAAGCGACAGCAGAGAAAGGGGAAAGATTTCGCGCCATTGTGGTAGCAAAACTGTCGCAACTCTTTTCAGAACTGTCTCATAACGAGCCCTATCTTCCTGAATAACCCTCCTACTCTCCCTAACAGTAACCCATATGAACCCACTCCGCTCAATTGCAACGATTTCCCGCCTGGTGTGTGGAATTCTGCTTATTTCGTTCCTTTTTCTCACCGGTGCAGATTGTCATGCTGCCCCCAAAATACGCATCATCTTCGATACCGATATGGGTCCCGATTATGATGATGTGGGGGCTCTCGCCATGCTTCATGTATTGGCCGACAAAAAAGAGGCTATTTTATTGGGCACCATTGCCAGCAACCGGCACGAAAAGGTGGTGCCCTGCATTGGGGTAATTAACACCTGGTTTGGGCGCCCCACACTGGCCATTGGAGGGCCTACAACCGACGGGCCTTATCTCACTTCGGGCCATAAAAAGCGTTGGACCGACGTTCTTCCGGCGCAATATCCGCATCCGATAGCCGAAGGAAAAGAGATTGCCGATGCCGTAGAGCTCTACCGCTTTTTGTTGTCGCAAAGTGCATCCGAAAGTGTGGTGATTGTCAGCGTGGGTTTTATGACCAATCTTTCGGCACTGCTCCGCTCCGAACCCGACAAATTCAGCCCGCTCACCGGTCTTGAACTGGTTCAGCAAAAGGTGGCTCTCTGGGTGGCAATGGCCGGAAAGTTTCCCTCCGGGAAAGAGTTTAATATTGAGACAGATGCCTATGCGGCTGCCTATGCAATAGAAAACTGGCCCGGAGAGATTCTCTTCAGCGGATTCGAAATAGGCGAGAAGGTGCTGACAGGCAAAAGGGTGATCAGCGAACCCAACTTTTCCGGGCCTGTGCGCGACACCTATACCCTTTGTATGAACGAAGGCGATAAGGAGGGCAGGCCCAGCTGGGATCAGACCGCCGTGCTCGCAGCCGTCAGGGGCATTTCGCCATGGTTCGGCTCGGAACGGGGTACTATGCGAGTCTTACAGGACGGGACTAATCAGTGGCAGGCAGACCCCTCCGGAAAGCATACGCGGCTGTTGCCGCGTATGCCTTCGGAAGAGTTGGCTCAGGTAATCGAGGAGCTGATGGTTACCCCGCCCAAAGGGCGATAATCCTTCTAGAGCGAACGGGTTGTATGCCCCACAGTCCGGTGAAACCGAAGGAAGAAGCTGTGTACCACAAAATACATTACCGGTATCAGAATCAGCGTCAGGAAGGTGGCAAAGGATAACCCATAGATGATGGCCCAGGCAAGCGGACCGAAAAACATCATATTCTCTCCGCCAAAATGGAGATGCGGGTTAAATGAGGTAAGTAACGATGCAAAATCGATATTCATTCCAATAGCTAAAGGAATCAGCCCCAAAATGGTGGCTATCGCAGTAAGCAACACCGGAGTGATTCGGGTTTTCCCCGCCATTACAATGGCATCGCGTGTTTTATACCCCTGCGACTTAAGCACTTCGGTAAATTCTACCAACAGAATGCCGTTACGTATTACGATACCTGCCAACGCAACCACACCCATTCCTGTCATAATGATGGAGATGGGTTTCCCGAAAATTATAAAGCCCAACAACACACCGATTAAGCTGAAAATAATCTCACTCAGAATGATCAGGGGCTTCGACAGCGAGTTAAACTGGGTAATAAGGATAAACAAGATCATAAAGATGGTTATAATCATGGCGTTCCCCATAAAAGCAGTGGTTTCGGCCTGATCTTCCTGTTCGCCGGTAATCTCTATCGATATACCCTGGGGGATATCGAACGAGGGCAAAGCGGCCCTGATGGAGGCATTGATCTCGTTGGCATTGTACCCATCGAGCACCTTCGACGAGAGGGTAATTACCCGTTTCTCATCGAGCCGTTGAATAGACCCGTACGAATTCTGGTATTTCACACTGGCCACCGACGAGATAGGCACCTGGTGAACCACTCCCGAACTCATGGCGCGATAGGTGATACTGGTCTCCATAAGCGCATCGAGATCTTCTCGCTGCTCTTTACGATATCGAACCATGATGGGATATTGATCTTCGCCGTCGCGAAACTGACTCACCTCTTTCCCATAGATGGCCGATCGAAACTCCATACCCACCTGTCCGGCTGTGATTCCCTGATAGTTGGCCTTTTCCCGATCGAGTTCGATCACAATTTCGGGCTTGGTCTCTTCGAAATCCATCTTCAGATTCTCAATTCCCTCAATACCCAACGAATCAATCAGAAAGGTAGTCAGGCGTTTGGCCGTCTCTACCATCTCGGGAATCTCTTCGCCGGCTATCTCAATATTAACCGGTTCGCCGGTAGGCGGACCCCCTTCATCTTTTGCAACAGTAATAGAGGCTCCGGGCACCCCCCTCAAAGCCTCGCGAAGCGGATTCATATAGGAGGAAGTTGAGGGGCCCACTCGTTTTGCATACTCCACGAAATTAATGGAGATCTTGCTCTTATTCAACACTTTGATTCCTCCGTCGAAAGAGCTCTCCGAGGCACCTAAAGCCACATTGGCCACAATCGATTCCACATCGGGATTGTTTTCGCCCAACACACTCACCACCTGCTTTTCGAAATACTTGGTAATTGTATCGGTGATCTCCACATCGGTACCTTCAGGCATTTTCAGATAGACCATAATTGTGGTAGGATCGGAGTCCGGGAAAAAGAGCACTTTGGGCTGGGCTATTCCGGTAATCACAAAGGTGGCAATCAGAAGAACGAAGGTTCCCCACAAGGTGTAATAGGGTCGCGAACCCACCAGAACATAGCGTAACAGCCGTTCGTAGTGATCGAGCAGCCAGGGCAGGAAATGGACCTGAAACGAGTGAATCCAGCGATAACCCCACAGATTGTACAAGACAAAGATCAGCGCCAACAGTGCCAGCAAATTGGCCATCATAAAGGTGCCGGTGAGATAAAAAGGAATGGAAGCCACTAAAATCAGGGCTGCCCTACGGAACATCTTGCGGGCATACCCCTCTCCACGGCTATCGGCATCCTCGCGTGCGGTCATAAACGAAACGGCAAATACCGGATTTATGATATACGCTACAATCAACGAAGCGGTAAGCGTGATAATTACGGTAACGGGAATAAAAATCATAAACTGCCCGACAACACCCGGCCAGAAACAGAGCGGGACAAAGGGAGCCAGGGTGGTAAGTGTTCCCGAAAGAATGGGAACAAAAATTTCGCCTGCCGCCATCTTTGCAGCAGTGGCTATCGACAAAGCTCCGTTGGCCTTGTGGAAAATCCGGTGGGTATTCTCTACCACCACAATGGCATCGTCTACCACAATCCCCAAAGCAAAAATAAAAGAGAACATCACCAGCATATTCATGGTAAACCCAATCATGGGGAGTACCATATAGGCAATGGCCATAGAGAGGGGAACCGCCAGCCCCACAAAAATGGCATTGGTCATTCCCATAAAGAACATAAGCACCAGCGAAACCAAAATAAATCCAAGAATAATGGTATTATTCAGCTCGTTAAGGATAGATCGGGTGTAATACGACTGGTCGCCGGTAAATACCACAGCCAAATCTTTCGGATAGCGCGAGGTCTTCAGATCGTCCATGATGGCCTTAATCTTATCGGAGGCATCAAGCAGGTTAGATCCCGATTTCTTGATGATATTGAGGGTAACCACGTTTTTCCCGTTCAGACGGGAAAAGTTATCCTGTTCGGCGTACCAGTCGGCCACATCGGCCACATCGCGCAAAGCCACCAAGGCTCCGGTAGTACTCCCGATCATCAGATTCCGGATGGTCTCCATATCCTTAAATTCGCCCACAACCCTGAGCGAGCGGGCCATACCGTCCATCTTCATGTTTCCGCCCGCCACGGTAAGATTCTCTGCCGACAGCGCCATCTCAATGTCCGAAAAGGTGAGCCCGGCAGCCCGCATCTTGAACATATCCACATTCACCTGGATCTCACGATCGAGAGCACCTACAATATCTACCCGGTTAATTTCGGGGAGGCTCTCTATCCGGTCTTCGGCCTCTTCGGCATATTTTTTCAGGGTAACCAGATCCTGGTCGCCCGACAGATTCACATAAAGAATGGGAAACTCCGAAAAACTGATCTCAATCACTTCGGGTTCGTTGGGCAAATCGGCAGGCAAATCAGGGCGTGCTTTATCGACGGCATCCTTTACCCGCTGTTTGGCTACCGCCACATCTACCCCGGTCCGGAACTCCACAATAACCGACGAAATATCCTGCATCGACTGGCTTCGTACCTCCGAAATATCCTTCTCGGCGCGAATCTTCTTCTCAACGTAACGGGTTACCAGGTTCTCAATATCTACGGGAGAGGTTCCGGGATACACCGTGTTCACCACAAAGGTGGGAATCACAATGTCGGGAAACTGCTCTTTGGGAATGGAACGGTAGTTCATGTAACCGAAGATGGCTAACATGACCACCAGAACATAGATACTGGTACTATTGTCGATAGCCCAGCTGGTGGGCCTAAACTCCTTGAACTTCATACCCTGATTATGTATTTACGGTTGGTCGATGGTTGCAACCGCCATCCCCTCTTCCAAATTCTGATAACCGAGCGAGACAACCCGATCGCCCACAGAAAGCCCCTCAAGTATCTGCATTTTACCCTGCGATGAGAGTCCCGGCTTCACATAGCGTTTCTTCGCCACTAATTTTCCATCGACGGGTTCTGCAATAAACAGGTACGATCCCTTAGCATCCTGACTCACCCAGTTGGCCGAAACCACCAGTGCTTCGGGATCCTGGAAATCGACAATCTTTAATTTTGCCACCAGATTGGCCTTCAACCCCTTCATTCCTTGTGGCAATGGGGCCTCCACCACAAACGAACGATTTACCGGATTGATATAGTTGCTGGCAAAACTGATCTTTCCGCGGATTTGCACTCCCAGATCGGGCAGGTCGATGAGAACCGGACTCCCGGCATGAATCGTCGAACTGTAAGCCTCCGAAACATCGGCCACAACCTTCGAAGAGGCAAGATTCACAATACGGAAAGCCACCATCTGAGGTGCCAGAATCTGTCCCAGACGAATAGGCACCTCTTCGATGGTTCCGGAGATGGGCGCTTTAATCAGACACATATCTATCTGCTCTTCCAGAGAGGCAATCCTGGCCTCTGCCGCCTCTTTATTGTTCTTTGCCTGCAGATATTGCACCTCCGACCCTATCTTCTGATCCCAGAGAGCTTTCTGTTTCTGGTACACATCCAGAATAAACCGATAAGAGGTATTGGCCTCGTTCAATGCCTTTACCAAGAGTGCATCATCCAGTTTCCCCAGCAAATCGCCCTCTTTCACCACGGAGCCCTCTTTAACCAGTATCTCCTGCACCATCCCGCTCGAACGTACGCCCACATTCAGGTTAGAATCACCGTCAACTTTGGCCTGAACCAGCACCACATGCCGGAAGGTGTCAACCTGGACCGCAGTAAGAATTACGCTGGCTACATCCGATTTGGCCGCTCCCAGCTCCAGTTCTAATTGTTTAATCTGAAGGGATATCTCGGCCTGTTGGGCACGAAGTGCACGAAGTTGCTCCTCTTTACTCCCGCTATCCGGGCTGCAGGCAAAATGAGTAAGGAGGAAAGGCAGCAGAAAAAAACCAATGCGTCTCATAGAAAAAAAGATTAAAATGCCAGTTTATCAATCCCCACTTTGGCGTTAAAGAGATCGAGCTGCGCTTTGATAAGCGCCCCAACGGCCTGAAGATAACTGTTATTAGCCTGTGTCAACTCCATACTGGAGGCCATCCCCTCCGAATAGCGGATGCTGTATTCATCGAATATTTTTCGGGAAACCCGCAGATTCTCCTGTTGCGACATCCAGGCCTCGTACGATTGATGGAATGTATCGTGGTAGCGGGTAAAGTTGAGCAAAGTCTGACGAACCGTCTGATCGCGCAGATGGATACTCTTTTGCAGATCATTTTTGGCCTGACGCACCCTGGCATTTCGCAATCCACTGCTGAAGAGAGGCATTTGAAAAGAGAGGCCGGCCATCACTGTATTGGGCTTGGCAAAGGCAAATTCCGGCAGCGTAAAGGCGTGCTGGTAATCGACAAAACCCGAAAGGGTAGGCAGATACTCCGTCTTTTTCAGCTTCAGGAGCAGTTCGGCACTCCTCTTTTCCACGTCCGAAATTCGCACATCAATCTGGCTCTCCGGATCGATCCGCTCAATGGCCAGATAATCGGGGGTAACAGTCTGCATCAGTACATCAATCGGGTCGGTAAGAATCAGCGAATCGGAGAGTTCCATACCCACCACAAACTTTAAAAGCTGCAACGTTGTCGAGGCCTGACGGCTGGCCTGACGGCACTCAACCTCTAACAGCGAACGATTCACTTCGAGCTGCATCACATCGGAGGCCTGCACCAAACCCTGTTGGTACGACGCACGGGCTTCGGCCAGCAACTTCTCTATCAACGAGAGATTCTCGGAGAGCAGTGCATATTGCCTGTTGGCAACCTGAACCAGGAAATAGGTTTCGGCCGTCTGCGCCGAAAGTTCGATATCGCTCTTCTCCAGAGCCAGTTCGGAAATGGCTTTGTAAGTACGGCTGGCCTGAAGACCCACAATATAAGAGCCGCTGAAAACCAACTGGCTCAATGTAATATTGCCCGAAAGATTGTTTTTTACTCCGGTACTGATTTTCTGGTCACCGAACTCAATCGTAGGCAATGAAGTCACATTATGCCGGTAGTCCATTTGGCCGGAAATCTGTGGCAGTCCCGATGCGGTAGTCTCCCATACTTTTGAATGGGCCGATTCAATATCGAGCAACACATTACGACGCAAATAGTTGTGCGAGACAGCGTACTCCTTTGCTTCGGCCAGTGAAAGGCGGTTTATCGATTGTGCCGCGGCAGGAAAAGAGAATGTACAAAGAGCCAGAAATAAAGTGATCATTGTTCTCATAGGAACAGCCAGTAGGTGAGGCAGATAAAACGACAACTTGTCGCCGCCATAACGGTGCGAATATAGATATTCCTATGCAACTCACAATATCATTGAAAGGCTGGCGGTGAAAAAAATATTGTTTGCAATTACTTCTTATTATGCGAACAATGCGGAGTGGGTGCAGAACGGTCATTTTCGTGAGAAAAGCTATATTTGTGAGATATCTCAACACTACTAAAGCACCCTGTCATGGTCCAAAATCGGTTTTTCCTTTTCCTAGCTTTTCTATCTCTCCTGCTGTCGGTTTCGTGCGACGATCTGAACGATCCGGTTTGGGGTGGCCCGCGATATGGCGAACGGGTTGCCGGATCGATTACCTCGATAAATGGTGTTCCAACTGAAAAAACCGAGTATTTCTACGCCGACGATCAATTAGTGGCCAGAATTGTTTACGACAGGGTGGGCTCGCAATGGGTAGAAAGTGTCCGCTTACTGGTAAGCTACGAAGGCGACAGAGCAGTATGCGAATTGCAGGAGAAAGAAGATATGGAGTGGTGGACCCTCCAGATGAGTGAGTCGCGCTACCGCGACGGACGGATTCTGGAAGAGATTATTTATATGCCTGACGACGGCGATCTCTGGATTCCCGAATCAAGGTATGTCTACTTATACAATGGTTCAAAGATGACAGGCTGGACAGGTACAAAACTGCTCTCTTCGGGCTTCGAACAACCCATTCAACAAGGTGTACTGCAGTATGATGCCGGATTACTGCGTTCCATTCAAAACTGCGTTTACTCGGTTGAGGGAACATTACTGTCGACCGACCGAAAAGATCTGATCTATATGGATGGACGTATCGCCGGGTACACAAGGCAGATTGGTTCGCCACAAACACAAAATGGTGTAGGGTACCGGTTCGACTACCGCTATACCGGGGGTATGTTGAGCGAGATGTTTATTTATCCATACAATCCTCTGCTGGGTAACTGGGAACCCACGCCCATGCTGGTTGCTTTTTTCGACTATAGTCCGAATGGCACATTGACAGGCCAGGGAATGGAAGACGAAAGTGAAGAATATTATACTGAATACATCTATGAAAGAGGGAGTGGAAATGCCCGCTTTTTTGAATTTTCGATTGACGATCGGTTGCTGGAGTACCCCACAGTGCGGAGCGCTACCCGTAAACCGGCATTAGCCCCCTATGCCGAAACCCTCTTCCGAACAATGGAATGAGCCGTTTATTGGCCGGATAGGAATTTTTTTTGTTGTTTTTCGAAAATTCTAGTAAAAAAATCGAAAAATCAAAGTCTGTATACTACATTTACACTGCAGCGTTTGTACATCACTTTCTTAATTCCTAACCAAACCTTTTTTATTATGAAAAACTTCTCCATTTCGCGCAAGCAGTTTATCCAGATTTGTGCTGCTGCACTGTTTTCAGTTGTAATGGTTGCCCCTTTTAACGCCTGTGCTCAGGGTTCGAAGGCCAATTTTGCCGGTACCTGGGCTTTCAATGAAACCAAGAGTAACCTCGGCGAAGGCGGCATGGGCCGTTTCAGAGCCGGTTCTCAGTTTACGGTTACCCAGGATGCCAACACCCTTACCGTATCGCGCACCCGTACCAATCAGAATGGTGAATCTACCACTACCACCGAGAAGTTCACCCTCGACGGTAAAGAGAGTGTAAAAACTTCCGGAAGAGGTGGTTCCAGCAAGTCTGTAGTTACCTTCTCGGCCGATGGAAAATCACTGAATTTTGCCAATACCCGTTCGTTCGAAAGAGACGGTCAAACCACCGAGATGAAATCGACCGAAGTTTGGACCTTAACCGATGCCAAAACCCTCTCTATTAAGAGCACCTCCAATTTCGGCGGTCAGGAGAGAGTTACCACCATGGTATACGACAAAAAGTAAACAACAGCCCTCAGGGGTTACAAAAAAGGGTGCTCTATGAGCACCTTTTTTTTTGAACTAATAAGGTATGAAACACTAAAGAGCCGAAAATGTGTGAATCGAATTGGGAGGGAGAACAACCCGAAGCCGCCCGTTGACCGCTTTTACCGGCGAATTTTCCCGGAAAAACTGATTAGCCTGCGAGCTGATCCATTGAAATGTAACACTACCCGGGCGAGTCACCTCCACCTCTACAGAATTCGTTGAGAGGTTTTGCAGAATAAAGCGGGGTTTTTTATGCAGAACGGCCGCGGTAACCAAGATATCGGGATTCGCCGATTCGGCCTCAACCCGCTGTGCCCCGGCGGGAAATGCGGTCATATAATGTTTCGACACAAAGCGAAAAGGATTGAGATCGAAGGGTGTATAACCATACCAGGGCAACACTCCGTTCACACCGCCAACCGTAAACAGATTATGCAACAGTTGTCCACAGGCTCTCGGAGCTTCACTCCAGCTTCGGCGATCGGGCGATAACCAGAATTGATTGTCGTAATCGCACTCTCCGCAAAGTGTAAAAAGCCCGGTCTGATTTGCCCATTCGTACCATGCCTTTAGCATCAACCGACTCTCTGCGGTATGCATGAAATAGCCGTGAAAATCGAACCCTGCCACATACGGTTTTGATTGAGGATTTTCGAAGATCATCTTTGCCTGCTCCAGTTCGGAGGGATAGAGCTTATGAAGCGCAATAATCCATTGGGTCTTCAGGCCAAACTTTTCGAAGAGAAGCCCTGCTTTTGCAATTAACCGCATCTGCTCATCGGCCGTTAAAGCAACCTGATACCCTCCATACCCGTTCTCAGAGGCAATACTAGGCTCATTAACAGAAATATACGACGGAGAAACGCTATAGTAATCGCGTGCATGAATCAAAAAGGCAGTAATCGATTCGGCCATTTCATCGATGTTGATGATTCGTCGCTGCGCGGTTGCCAATGGATTATTTACATTCCAGTTAGCCACATCCCAAACCGAAAGCCAACACCTCATCCCCCGCTTTTCGAGCAGACTAAGCCGCTGAAAGGTATTTAAAACCTCTTTGCTTTTATTGAAGCGCATGATATCAATCACGTCCGGATCATTGTTTTCATTTTCCGGCTCCCACAGCTTGAGGGGCAATCCCATACGAACCAATTGAGTAGGGAGCTCTGTCAGCATATAGTCGAATTTCGGAGCCATGATTTCTGCACCGCCTCCTATGTGGTAGCCTTCGAAATTGATTCCATTTCCCAGAATCACCTGTCGGAGCGAATCCCAATGCACAACTACCCGACTCACTTCCGATGGATTCTCCTGAACGGAAAATCCTGGCAACGAACCGGATACGGCCCAAATCTGCAACGAACAAAGAGAGAATAGAAACGAAAAGGCAGTAATACGCCATCCGGAATAAGAGCAGTTTGTCATAGGTCGGCCAATTAGTGTTTCTCAAAAAAGTTTGATACGAAGAAAAGACAAAAGTTTAACTCTCCCGCAAAATTCCACACAAATCACTACATTTGAACTACCCACAGGTTGGCACGTTGTGCTCCCGGCACTTTCCCTGCCACGCTTCGGTGTTTCGCCCGAAGCAAATATCTGCCGAAATGTATACACAGAACGATAGATTATGAATGTACTGGTTGTAGTGATTGGCGCAGGAATTCTCCTGCTGGTAGCTTATGTAACGTATGGTCGTTATTTGAGTAAAAAGGTATTCCAACTTGATGACAAGCAAGTTACCCCTGCTGTAGAGATTAACGACAATCTCGATTATGTGCCGGCAAAAAAGGGAATGTTGCTCGGACAACATTTCTCGGCCATTGCAGCGGCCGGCCCCATTAACGGTCCTATCTTGGCGGGCGTTATGTTTGGCTGGGCTCCGGCGTTAATCTGGGTATTACTGGGTTCTATCTTTATAGGCGGTGTACACGACATGGGTTCTTTGGTGGCCTCTATCCGCCATAAGGCCCGCTCTATAACAGAAGTCATCCGGGTAAATGTATCAACCCGGGCATGGATACTCTTTATGATTTTTGTCTGGATTGCACTGGTTTATGTAATTATTGCCTTTACCGATATCACCGCCAGTTCGTTTGTGGGGATGGTAACCCTGGAATCGGGCGAGACCGTGAGAGGAGGAGCCATTGCCTCCTCGTCGGTAATGTATCTCATTCTGCCTATCATCATGGGGCTGCTACTGAAGTTTACCCGCCTGAAAGAGAATCAGGCTATCATTCCTTTTCTTCTGCTGGTTGGCGTGGCCATTTGGGCGGGAAAGTTTTTTCCTCTCGAACTCCCGATGGCTGATGTAGCCTCCGCACAAAAGGTTTGGGGCATTATTATTCTGATCTACTGTCTGATAGCTTCAATGGTTCCCATGTGGCTTCTTCTGCAGCCTCGCGGAGCCCTGGGAGGATATTTCCTCTATGCTTCGCTTATAGTGGCTGCCATAGGCTTAGTTTTTGGCGGATATACCATTGAATATCCCGCATTTACAAAACTCACAGCCGACACGACTATGGGTAGTGCCTTTTGGTTCCCTATGTTCCCGGTACTCTTTATAACCATTGCCTGTGGTGCCTGTTCGGGATTTCATGCGCTGGTTTCGTCGGGTACTACCAGTAAACAGCTCAGAAAGGAGAGCGATGCGAAACCCATCGGCTATGGTGCCATGTTGTTAGAGGGGATGGTAGCTGTGGTATCGATTGCGTGTGTGATGATTCTTTCGAGCGATTCGGCTATGATCTCGAAAGCACCCAATTTCATCTATGCCTCCGGAATTGGCAAGTTTATGGAGCTGATCGGAGTTTCGGCCACTTTCGGCATCACCTTCGGCTTAATGGCATTTACCACCTTTGTCTATGACACGCTCGATGTCTGTACC
>CAYVJA010000027.1:33616-34118 GCA_964451605.1 uncultured Bacteroidales bacterium
GACTCTATATCGTAGAAGAACTCACCGGATTAAAAAACTGGGGAGGAAAAATATTGGGTACTTTGTTAACGGCGGGTGTACCTGTCTTCTTTATTTTCCAGACCATGACCGATGCAAAAGGGAACGCTGTACCGGCCTGGAAACTCTACTGGGGTACATTCGGAGCCTCGAACCAACTGCTGGCTGCCCTGGCGCTGATTGGAATTACCATATGGTTGGTAAACACCCGAAAGAAATCGAAGGTGTGGCTTGTATCCTTTATTCCGGCCATAGTAATGTTTACCATGGCCAACTGGGCTTTGGTGCTCGATGTCTATAACGGGTGGATCCTCCACAAAGTACATCCCTCCATTCCCTGGGTTTCGGCACTCCTCATTCTTCTGTCGGTACTGGTTGCCATTGAGACAACGTACTCTTACTTTAGGAAGAAACGGATCAATAATGGTGAATGGTGAATGCGCTTCGATGCACTAGAGCACTAGAGCACTAGAGCACTGACATA
>CAYVJA010000027.1:34128-34429 GCA_964451605.1 uncultured Bacteroidales bacterium
TCATTTCAGTGAGGGCGGTTTCGGGTTAGAAAAGCGGGCAGTTCTCTTTAATCCTGAAGAACATAAGGACGGGATTATCCTCCTCTTTGAGTTGGTTCAGGATACGGAGTACTTCGGGGTTGTCGGCGTTTTTCTTCTGAATTCGTGATTTATTCCTGATAATGCGATTGGGTGGCAGAACGGAGACAAAATGGTCCTGATAGGTAGTGATGGGTGGTAGGAAATACAAATATTCCGGGCCGGAAGTTCTCCATGAATCGAACGCCAGGACAGTTTGTTTGGTTTTCGAATAGAAGCATGA
>CAYVJA010000028.1:0-11876 GCA_964451605.1 uncultured Bacteroidales bacterium
TATACCAATAGGCAGAGGGATTATTCAACGATTAATTTCTTAGATATGGCCGAATATGTGGATTTAAAGCCCGAAAATCTGAAAAAAAGATAGCGGGGTATGCGCTGAATGAGGGCGCCTTTCTCTACCTTGATTCTGTTTTGAACTGGTGCGACGCAGTGGGCATTGGCGTGATGATTGATCCACACCGATTTCCGGGCATGCAAAATCACTGCTATATGCCTGAAGCCTTTACTCACCAGAATGTCTGGAGCGAAGGTGCCAATATTGGCTACCCGGGAGTCATAGAAGGGGAAGAATGGAATGTCCGTAAACTTCGCAAAGAGCAGGTGGAACTTATCCGTTTTAGCCGAAAAAACAGGCCCTAACGCTTTTTCTTCCGTATTCCCTTTAGGGAAGATTGTTGAGTAATTCCGAATCACACTTTCAAAGAACCATCGCTGTTAGTCAGGGGCTCTCGCAATTGGCATTTTCAGCTATCCCGGATGAAAAGGAGGTAGCACAAACCTTGTTAAATACAATCAATTATCTAAACAATAAGAAATAAGTGATGGTAATGGCGTTGAAAAGGATGTAAAACAGCTTGATATTCATCATCCTTTTTCCTACATTTGTAAGTGCTCAAATAATAGCAATTATACCCGAAAATTTATGGATATAGATAACATATTATCACTTATCGGAAAAACTCCGGGCGTATTGCTGGAGGAGATTGCTCAACGGGTTAAGCAGCGTCGGTTGGAGATGGGCTGGACGCAAAAGATGCTGGCAAGTAAGGCCGGCGTCTCTCTGGCCTCGTACAGGCGCTTTGAGTTGACGGGCGAGATATCTTTTCGATCGCTGGTAATGCTGGCTTTTGCGTTGGAAATGACGGAAGAGTTCGAAACCCTTTTTTCCAGACGGGTATACCGAAATATCGACGCCATGATTGAGGCATCGCAACCCTATCAAAGAAAACGAGGCAAGAGAAATGGATAAATCCGGCTATATTGAGGTCTATATTTCGGATGTGCGAGTAGGGCGAATGGCTCTTTCGCCCGAAGGGATATGCGGCTTTGAATACGACATAGAGTGGATTCAGACCGGTTATTCTATATCTCCTTTCTATCTCCCCCTGAAACCGGGTCTGATTCTGTCGAAACGAGAGCCGTTCAACGGGAATTTCGGCGTGTTCAACGACAGTCTCCCGGATGGATGGGGAAATCTCCTGCTCGATCGCTATTTACAAGAGCAGGGGATTGATCCCTATAAGCTTACAATCCCGGAACGGCTGTCGATAATAGGTTCTACCGGCCGCGGTGCATTAACGTACCGCCCCGACAAAAGCATGACGCACGATAATTCACCCGTTGACTTGCATCGTTTAGCTAAAAAAGCCGGACAGATACTCGAAAGCAAAGAGAGTAAGGGGTCGGTTGAGCTGCTCTATAGATATGGTGGGTCGTCAGGGGGAGCCCGCCCAAAAGTATTTGCCAGGATAGATAGACGTGAGTGGCTGGTGAAATTCAGAGCCTCAAACGATCCGGAAAACGTAGGAGAAATAGAATACCACTATTCGTTACTGGCCAAAGCGTGTGGAATTAAAATGGCTGAAACCCGACTGTTCGACGGGCAATATTTTGGGGCAGAACGATTCGATAGAACCCCAAACGGTAAGGTTCACACCATAAGTGCAGCAGGATTATTACATGCCAATTATCGAATCCCCTCTCTCGACTACGCTACACTCTTAAAACTGACCCTCCACCTAACCAAAGATATGGAGCAGGTGACCGAGATGTTCCGCAGAATGGTCTTCAACATACTGATTTCGAACCGGGACGATCATGCGAAAAACTTTTCTTTCCAATGGATTGATGGAGCATGGAAACTATCGCCTGCCTACGATCTTTTGCCTAGTAGCGGATTCAACGGATATCACACCACAACCATAAACGGCAAAGGCGAACCGATGGAATCCGATATCACGGCTGTGGCATCGGAGGTGGGAATACCCAAACAGCGGGCAAAACAGATTCTGGAAGAGATTCGGGATAAGGTTCGTCCCGAAAAGTTGCGATAGCCGACGGTGAAAACAGAGCCGAAAATCCCCCCAAAAAAAAGAACCGTCTGCATCACAGACGGTTCTTTCGGTATTTTGTGATCCGCCTGGGGCTCGAACCCAGGACCCCAACATTAAAAGTGTTGTGCTCTACCTGCTGAGCTAGCGAATCGGTCCGCTATACGGCTTCCCGTAAAAGCGGTGCAAAGGTGTACAATTTTTCCGAAACTCCCAACCCGTTAAGGGAATTTTTGGGGTTGAATCCGGAAAAAGAGCATAAGTGAAAGAATATCAAACAATCAGCAAACAGCAAGCTCGGGAAGGGTGCTTTAGAAGCTAAACGATACCCCCACCGAAGGCACTAACACATCCGACACATACGATCCGGAAAAACGGTTCTCCGGAGCAGTCGGACGGGGATCGGCATACGAACCGCCCCGTTTGATACCATGGATATAGAGGAATGAGGCATCAATCGAAAAGTGTTCATAGGGTCTGAAGCTGAAACCGGTAGAGAACCCCAATTTGTTCTGACCAGGGGTCTCGGGATTGTAGAAATCGGATTGAATGGGCGACTCATCATAGTAAAAACCCATTCTTACATCAAACCGGTCGGTTACGGCATACTGGCTTCCTAAGCGGTAAATCAGGGTATTCTCATAATTTTTCACTGCACGTATATTGTAGCCATTCAGCACATTCTGTGTAAACTTCAGGTTTAACTCATCATAGGCTTTCCAGCCCACAAACTGCAGTTCGCCCGAAAGCAGAAGACGGTTGTCAGGTCTGTAGGCAACGCCAATATTCAGGTTAGAAGGGAGAGGAAGTTCGGCCGAAAAGGTTCCCAAATCGAGAGGAGGTATCACAATCGAGGAAATCGAACCGATAATGGTCCGAATCGGTTCGCTGGCAAAGTTGATTTCAGCATCACCCTCTTTCACCCTCATCTTCACTTTCGAGCGGTAAGAGACGCCGACGGTTACCTTCTCCGAGATATCAAAAATAGCACCCAGATTATATCCCAAACGCAGAGAGGAGTTGCCCTTCAGCGTGGCCGCAACAGGCACCACATCGGCATAGGCAGGATTCACACCGGCCAATGAGCCCACGGGCATCAAAGCACGCGAAAGTGACACATTACCAAAAGCCAACACCAGACCGGCACCAAAACTCAATTTCTCGGTAATGCGATACGAGAGGGTAGGCTGAATAAAGAAAGACTTGAGATCAATCTCCTGAATCAGATGGGCACCCTGCCAGTTCGAAGGCCAAACAAGCGAACTGCCGTAAGGGGTAGTAAAACTGATACCGGCAGCCAAATTATCGTAGATCTTAAACCCGGCATAGAGATAAAGAGGGGTACTGACCGGATTGTCGGTAGAGACTTTGAGGTTGCCCTTCTGGTAGCGGATATCCGAGATAACCCCGGTAACACCGGCCGAGATATCCACATTGCGATCCATTAACGAAAGTGCACCGGGATTAAAGTGCATACTCTCCGAGCCCAATTTTAGGGCCGATCCTACATGACCCATACCCATCTGGCGGGCACTGAGCAGATTAACCTGGTAACCCTCTGCGTGGAGCGCCAGCGAGACCAGCATCACACTTAACACTGTAAAGATTCTTTTCATGCTGTCTAGTTTATTAAAGATTAGCGAAAGATAAGAAAAGGGTGGCACACTATACAAAGCTCAGACGCAACATATTGGTTTGCCCCTTCTCAACAACGGGAACCGACCCGACATGGACCACCACCTGGCCGGGATTGGCAATCTGATGCTGTTTCATAAACTCAAGCGACTCGGCTACAGCCTCGTCTATATCTACAATCTTATCGAAATGGTAGGCAGTTGTACCCCAAATAAGTGCCATTTTCCGAACCAACGCCTTGTTATGGGTGAAGACCACAATCCGGGCCTTGGGCCGGTAACTGGCAATTCGGAAAGCGGTATAGCCCGAAAAAGTAAAGACCACAATGGTACTGGCACCTGTCTGTTCGGCCAGCCGGCAAGCATTCAGGCAAATGGAGTCGGGTAAAAAAGTGTGTGAGCCGGGAACAGGTAATACCTCACGGAAATAGGGAAAACCGTTCAACTCAGTATGGGCAATAATTTGTTCCATGGCCTCTACCGCCTCAACGGGATATTTCCCGGTAGAACTTTCGCCGCTGAGCATCACGGCATCAGCCCCGTCGAGTACAGCATTGGCCACATCATTGGCCTCGGCACGGGTGGGCATAAAGTTGGTAATCATACTCTCGAGCATCTGCGTGGCAATGATTACCGGCTTGGCCTTAAGCAGACATTTCGAAACAATCTCCTTCTGAATGGCAGGTACCTGAAAAAAGGGTACCTCAACGCCCATATCGCCACGGGCCACCATCACCCCGTTCGAGGCATCAATAATATCGTCGAGGCATAGCAGAGCCTCCGGCTTCTCAATCTTGGCAATAATGCGTGCAATCTTCTTTTCGCGACGAAGAATCTCACGAAGCGGCTCTATATCAGCGGCCGAACGTACAAACGAAAGGGCAATCCAATCAATATTGTACTCAAGGGCAAACAGCACATCCTCAATATCTTTCTGGGTCAGGCTCGGCAACGAAACCTGGGTATCGGGCAAATTCACCCCCTTTCGCGAAGAGAGTATTCCACCGTGTATCACCTGCATTCGTACAAGATTGGTACCATTGGTTTCCAGCACTTCCAGTTTGAGTTTTCCGTCGTCGACCAGAACAAATTCGCCGGGCTTCACATCAGAGGCAAAGTTATCGTAACTCATGTAAACCTTCGAAGCCGTTCCCAGACAAGGCGTATTGGTAAAGAGGATTTCCGAACCATCGCGCAACAGAACCGCATTGTTTTCTACCTCTCCAATCCGAAGCTTAGGCCCCTGCAAATCGGCCAACATACTGATATGGGCATCATGGGTGTGGTTCAGCGCGATAATTCGTTCAATCACCTCGCGGTGATCAGTATGGGTACCGTGCGAAAAATTGAGACGAAACACATTTACTCCCGCCTTCATCAGCGATTCGAGCATTTCGTACGAAGAGGTGGCCGGCCCCACCGTTGCAATCACCTTGGTGTGTGCATTACTGAATTGCGCCATATCTTGCTTTTTGTCCGTGCCAAAGGTAAAGAAAAAGAAAACGGAATTACTAGCTTTGTAATATGCAGTAATATCCTCACTCTGATAGTTTAGAAATATGAAAAAGGCACTAGTCGTTCTCTTTGTTTCTCTGTTGGCAGCGTTTCCGGCCTTACCCCTTGACGCGCAAACAAAGAAGCCCAATCCAACCCTGGATACCCTGAGTCGGGAGATAGTAACCGATCTGCGACAAAATATTCTCCCTTTTTGGAAACAGCATTCGGTAGACCCGACGGGAGGATTTTACGGACGACTGCTCTACGACGGAGTGCCAATACCCGGCGTTCAGAAAGGAGCAGTACTGAATGCCCGGATTCTGTGGACCTTTTCGTCCGAATACAGGCTGTTTGCCGATTCCAAAGCCTTAGAGCTGGCCAACCGGGCTCAACGTGAATATATCGACCGCTTTATCGACAAAGAGTATGGTGGCGTCTATTGGCTGTTGTCTGGCCAGGGCCCTTCGCACGATTCGGTAAAACTGGCCTATGCCATTGCATTTGGCATATATGGGCTGTCGGAGCACTACCGGGCAACAAAGAATCCTGAGAGTCTCGAAAAAGCCATCGAACTCTATAATTCTCTCGAAACCCATCTGTTCGACAAGAGCTATGGGGGTTACCTCGAATCGGCCTCCAGAAAATGGGATGGCCCGGCCCGTTTCAGCTACGAAGGGGACGGGACCCAGGAGAAAAGCATGAATACCCACTTGCATGTGCTGGAGGCTTACACCAATCTGTTCCGGGTTTGGCCCGACCCCCGGCTTAAACAACAGACAGAAGCACTGATCGAACTGTTTCTCAACAAGATTATCGATCACAAAAGAGGCCATCAGAAGCTCTTTTTTGCACGTAATTGGGATAGTCTCGCAGAAATCGACTCGTACGGACACGATATCGAAATGTCGTGGCTACTCTATGAAGCTGCAAAGGTGCTGAATGACAAGAAATTACTAAAAGAGACAGCAAAAGTTGCAGTAGAAATTGCCAGGGTACAGGCAGCCGAAGGCCTGCATCCCGAGGGAGGCATGATGTACGAGAAAAAGGGCAACCGGCTCAACCAGGAGCGCTCCTGGTGGCCACAGTCCGAAGCGGTTGTCGGGTTTCTGAATGCCTGGGAACTATCAAACGACCCCTTCTTTTTGGAGCAGGCATCCAACATGTGGCAGTTTATTAAAACCAGGATGATAGACCGAACCTACGGCGAATGGTTTAGCGGTATATCGAGAGACGGGAAAACGGAAGCAGCCGCCGATAAAGCCTCTCCCTGGAGGTGTCCCTACCACAACAGCCGAATGGGATTTGAAGTCTGCGAGCGATTTCTCAAAGAGCGTCCTGACCTACTCTCTGCAACGCTTACAGCAGCTACCCGGCCGACGGCCCCTCTTCCCAAAGAGTTTATATTGAACACCCAGGGGTATTTCGAAAACGGTCCGGCCAATGTGATGGTATTTCAGGATATCTACCCCGAGGGACATCAGGGCGGAGTGGGTATTATTCAACACGGGCGAAGAGTGGCCACCAATGGCGACCTTCGTCTGGAGGCCACCCCGGGGCAGTGGCAACCCCTGCCCAAAGCAGGTAAACGGGTAGTCGACAAGGAAAAGAAGAGTATTTCAATCGAGATGTCCTATCCCGATCCTGCCCAAAATATGCGGGGATTTAATCCCCTCCGCTACCCCGACCTCGAACTCAATTATAAGGTACAGGTAGAACCGAGAGGTGATGCTGTCTATATTCGGGTCGACCTTGACCGGCCCATTCCGGAAGCTTTTGTCGGGAAAATCGGTTTCAATATGGAACTCTTCCCCGGATGGCTCTTTGGAAAAACGTGGCAGATGGATGGAAAATTCGGCATCTTTCCCCGACAACCCAACGGTGCTTCGATACTCGACATAAACCGGGTTGCTCAGGCCGTTCCCATCGCCGCGGGCAAAGAGTTGGTGGTGGTACCCGAAGAGAATCTGCAACGCCTTTCCATCCGGTCCGAAAACGGTTCACTGCAACTGCTCGACGGCCGAATCCAACACAACAACGGCTGGTTTGTGGTAAGGCAGACCGTTGCTGCAGGTATAACAGAAAAGGCCATCGAGTGGCTGGTTACCCCCAACGCGATGGCCGGATGGAAAGCCGATCCGGTAATTCATGTCTCGCAGGTGGGATACCATCCCCTTCAAAAAAAGATGGCTGTGATAGAACTTGACAAAAACGATGTCGAAAGAGACTCCATAGGGCTCTACCGAATTGAGGCCAATGGCAACCCGACTTTGGTCCAAAGCGCCCTGGGAACCGAATGGGGCCGTTTTTTACGGTACGACAATCTGCAGTTCGATTTTTCGGATGTAAAACAGGAGGGAATGTACTTTGTACAGTACGCTACACAGCGTAGTCAGCCCTTTAAAATTGGTGCCGATATTTACAAAAGAGAGGTTTGGCAGCCGGTACTCGACTATTTTCTTCCTGTGCAGATGTGCCATATGCGGGTAAGCGAAAAATACAGGGTATGGCACGACTACTGCCATATGGACGATGCCCTGATGGCCCCCCTGAATTACAATCACATCGACGGGTATGTACAGGGTGAGTCAACCCTCACCCCGTTTAAGCCGGCCGACCACGTACCCGGACTGAACATCGGGGGTTGGCACGATGCCGGCGACTATGATATCCGGATAGAGTCGCAGGCCGAGGAATGTTACATACTCACGCTGGCAAGAGAGGCTTTCGGTGTGGATTACGACAACACCACCATTAATCAGGCCACCCGACAGGTTGAAATTCACCAACCTGACGGGAAACCCGATATTCTTCAGCAAATTGAACATGGTGCACTGTCGATTGTTGCAGGGTATAACCAATTGGGCAGACTATACCGCGGTATTATTGCCCCCACCGTTCGGCAGTACGTGCTCCTGGGCGATGCATCGGCCATGACCGATGGCGAAGTGAGAGGAACGCGTCCGGCCGATTTTTTTGGATCGGTTACCCTGCCAGATCCCTACGACGACCGCATGGTATTTACCGAGCAGAACCGCAGCCGGGAACTGACCGCTGCCCAGCAACTGGCAGCCACCTCGCGCGTACTGAAAGGCTATAACGATACCCTGGCCTCGCGGTGCCTGGCCATTGCCGAAGAGATTTATCACCAACCCGAACCGCAGCCCGCAGGCAATCGGGTCCAACGTCCGGCAGATAAAACGGGAGCTGCCATCGAACTCTATATCTCCACCCAGAAAGCCGAATATAGGGAATACCTGCAGGAAAACTTTTCGAATCTTATCGGTAGATTCAACAATTACGGCTGGATGCTGGGGCGCATTAAGCACACCTTTACCGGTCCCGAAGACCAATGGCAACTGCAAAAGGCCGTTACTGCCCTGGCCGAAAGTATCAACTCTCAGGCATCCGAAACCCCTTACGGCGTACCCTACCGGCCCTCAATCTGGGGAGCCGGATGGGATATCCAGCGTTTTGGCATGAAACACTACTTCCTGGTAAAGTCCTTTCCCGAATCCTTCCCGAAAGAGGTGCTTTTTAATGCGCTCAACTTTATTCTGGGTGTACATCCCGGCGAAAACACCGCTTCGTTTGCCTCAGGCATAGGCTCCCGTTCGGCAACCGTGGCCTATGGAGTCAATCGGGCCGACTGGTCGTACATTCCGGGAGGTGTGGCCTCCGGAACCGCCCTGATTCGACCGGATTTTGCCGAACTGCTCGATTTTCCCTTTCTCTGGCAACAGATGGAATATGTAATGGGGGGCGGTTCGAGCAACTATATGTTTTTGGTTCTGGCTGCAGATCAACTCTTATCGAATCCGTAGTTTTCTGACACCCCGAAAAAAATAAAAAAAAGGTGTTGTCTTTTTAAAAATTGGCGTGTATATTTACGGCAGAACAGACCAGAACAGTATGCCGTTTCGATTCGAAATTAACGATAAATCCAATTCGCTGAAATACATTCAGTTGGTGGATTCTATTGCCAATGCCATCAATGAGAGCACGCTGCTCGAAGGAGACATGCTCCCTTCGGTGAACGATCTGGTTAGAAGTGCTGCGCTGTCGCGCGATACGGTTTTCAAAGCCTATTCCGAGTTAAAAAACAGGGGATTAATTGAATCGGTGCCTAACCGGGGCTATTTTGTGGCCAGGAATCGAAATCGGGTACTCCTCTTTCTCGACACCTACAAAGCCTACAAGGAGGTTCTTTATGAAGGGTTTCGCTCGAATCTGCCCGAAAACATTTCGGTCGATCTCCATTTTCACCACTATAATATTGAGGTGCTTGAGCACATTGTAAACGAAAGCTTGGGAAAATACAGCCATTACATTGTAATGAGCTTCGACCATCCCGATATAGAGCGCATCATCAATAAAATTCCAGTCGAAAAGCTGCTGATTATCGACTGGACCATTCACGCGGGGAAACAACACTCCTTTGTTTGCCAGAACTTCGGTTCGGCACTCTATAAGATTCTCGAACAGTATGCCTCGCGCATAAAGCAATACAAACGTTTCGTCTATCTCTACCCCGAAAAGATGACCTATCATCCCAGGGAGTCAATCGATAACTTCCTGAAATTCATTCGGAGAGGATCGGTGCAGGGCGAGTTGGTCTTCGATCCCAAACGGGTTATCATTCAGCCCGGCGATCTCTATCTGCTTGTGAGCGACCGCACCCTGGCCATGTTGCTCGATCAGGCTTCCGAACGAGGCCTGGAAGTAGGACGCGACTTTGGCATCATTTCATACAACGAAACGCCGATGAAACGATATGTAAAAGAGGGGATCACCGTAATCTCAACCGATTTTATTGAAATGGGCAGAAAGGCAGCAGAGTATGTGCTGAATCCGGGCCCCATTCAATATACGGTCCCCACCCGACTGATAGACAGACGCTCATTCTAACGAACTCTAACCAATAACTATAACAGATGAATTTTTTAGGATACGACATCGGAAGCTCCTCAGTAAAGGCTTCGCTGATTAACGGCGAAACCGGGCAATGCATCGCCTCCGACTTCTTCCCTAAACAGGAGATGGCTATTACCGCCCACCGTTCGGGCTGGGCCGAACAACATCCCGACCTCTGGTGGGAAAATCTGAAACTGGCCACCCAATCGGTGATGGCAGAATCGAAAATCGATCCTGCTTCGATTGGGGGTATAGGAATATCTTATCAGATGCACGGACTGGTGCTGGTTGACAAAGAGAATCGGGTATTGCGCGATTCCATTATCTGGTGCGACAGCCGTGCTGCCGAAATCGGAAATCGTGCCTTCAGCGACCTGGGAGGGCAACGATGCCTGGAGAGCCTGCTTAATTCGCCGGGCAACTTCACCGCTTCGAAACTGCGCTGGGTGAAAGAGAACGAACCGGAACTTTTCCGCCGGGTGCATCAACTGATGCTTCCGGGCGATTACATTGCACTTCGTTTAACCGGACAGGCGGCAACCACCATTTCGGGCCTTTCGGAGGGAATCTTCTGGGATTTCAAGAAAAACGAACTCTCCGAAAGTCTGCTTCAGTACTATGGCTTTAGCCGTGATATGATTCCCGAAATCTTCCCTGTCTTTGCCGAACAGGGCAGGGTCACCGCAGCTGCAGCTGCCGAACTGAGTCTGGCACCCGGCACCAAAGTTACCTATCGTGCAGGCGACCAACCCAACAATGCCCTTTCGCTCAATGTGCTCAATCCCGGCGAAATTGCCACCACCGCAGGCACCTCCGGCGTAGTGTACGGCGTGAGTGAGGAGGCAAAATACGATCCCTTGTCAAGGGTAAACTCCTTTGCCCATGTGAACCACACCCTCGAACAAAATCGTCTGGGTGTACTGCTCTGCATCAATGGCACAGGTATTCTGAACTCCTGGATGAACAAACAGGTAGGAAATAAAACCTATAGCTATCCTCAGATGAACCAACTGGCCTCATCGGTACCCATAGGGTCGGAAGGATTAACCATTCTGCCCTTTGGTAACGGAGCCGAACGCATCCTGCAAAACAAGAATATCGGTGCGCAAATCAGCGGACTCAGCTTTAACACGCACACGCAGGCACATCTTTTCCGGGCCTCGCAGGAGGGAATCGCTTTTGCCTTCCACTTTGGAATGGAGATTATGAAGCATATGGGCATTCACCCCAATGTAATCAGAGCAGGTCATGCCAATATGTTCCTTAGCCCTCTTTTCCGCGATACGCTGGCAGGCATTACCGGTGCTACAATTGAACTGTACAATACCGACGGTTCTGTTGGCGCGGCCCGGGGTGCAGCGCTGGGAGCAGGGTACTACGCTTCGTTTGCCGAAGCTTTCGGAAACCTGAAGATTGTTGAAACCATAGAACCCAATCTGCTTAACAAGGCCCAATACGACGCGGCTTATCACAATTGGAAAACCCTGCTTGCCAAGTTTGTCTGACAAGTAATTACCTATAATAATCATTCTTTAAACTTCAAATTATGAGCGCTTTAATCGGAAACAAAGAGTATTTCAAAGGAATCGGACAGATTCAGTTCGAAGGGCCGAAAACCAAAAACCGGCTCGCCTTCAGATGGTATGATGCCAACAAGGTGGTTGCAGGAAAAACCATGAAAGAACACCTCCGTTTTGCCATGGCTTACTGGCACACTCTCTGCGGCACAGGTGGCGACCCTTTTGGTCCCGGAACCAAAAACTTCCCTTGGGATG
>CAYVJA010000028.1:11918-20020 GCA_964451605.1 uncultured Bacteroidales bacterium
CAAAGAGGTTATGGCAGCCAATATTGCCCGGATGGATGCAGCTTTTGAGTTTATGACCAAAATCGGTATCCCCTTCTACTGCTTCCACGATGTGGACGTTGCCGGCGGTGATGGATCGGTGTTTGACATCGAAAAAAGACTGGCCAAGATGGTTGAACTGGCCAAAGAGAAACAGGCTGCTTCGGGTGTAAAACTGCTCTGGGGAACCGCCAATGTATTCAGTAACCCCCGTTACATGAACGGAGCCTCCACCAATCCCGACTTCAACGTTGTGGCCAACGCTTCGGTTCAGGTTAAGAACGCTATCGACGCCACCATTGCACTGGGAGGAACCGGATATGTATTCTGGGGCGGCCGTGAAGGATACATGAGCCTGCTTAACACCGACACCCGCAGAGAGCTCGACCACCTGGGTCAGTTCCTCCGCAACGCACGTGATTATGCCCGCGCCAATGGGTTCAAAGGCACCTTCTTTATCGAACCCAAACCCATGGAGCCCACCAAGCACCAGTACGACTTCGATACCCAGACTGTTCTCGGCTTCCTCAACGCTCAGGGTCTGATAAACGATTTCAAAATCAACGTAGAGGTGAACCACGCCACGCTGGCAGGCCACACTTTTGCACACGAACTCCGTTTTGCAGCCGATGCCGGCAAATTGGGCTCGATCGATGCCAATAAGGGTGACAACCAAAACGGATGGGATACGGACGAGTTCCCCACCAGTGTTTACGAAATTACCGAGGCAATGCTCGAAATTCTGGCTGCAGGCGGATTCACCGACGGCGGTATCAACTTCGATGCCAAGACCCGTCGGAACTCCACCGATCTGGAAGATATTTTCATTGCCCACATCAGCGGAATGGATGTATTTGCCCGTGCTCTCATCATTGCCGACCGCATCCGGACCGAATCGGATTATCTGAAATTCCGCGCCAACCGCTACGCCTCGTTCGACAGTGGTAACGGAAAAGCTTTCGAACAGGGAAAACTCAGCCTTGAGCAGATGTATACCATTGCCAAAGAGGTGGGCGAACCCAAGCAGATTAGCGGAAAGCAGGAGATGCTCGAACAACTGATCAACGACTATATTTAGTCAATTCTTTTAGAGGATGTCTCGAGAACCGGCGTCGGAATGGCCCTTACGGTACGGTTCGTTGAGGCATCCTCTTTTTTTCCTACCTATTAACCTATCCTAAAAAAATGGCATTTATTGACACCTCCGGAAAAGCTGCCACAAACAGCTTCAGTAAAGGAAATCCCCTCTATGTCACGCTTCTGACTCTGGTTGCAACACTCGGCGGATTGCTCTTTGGTTACGATACCGCCGTGGTGAACGGTGCAGAAAAATCGCTGGTAGAGTTCTATATCTCCCGGATTCTTGACCCTGCGCAGAACGAATACGCCCTCTCCATGATCAGCCAGTACAAAGGGTTGATGGCTTTTGTGATTCTGCTGGTTTTCACTATCATCTCCGGACAGATTGTAAAACTGTTGGGAAATAAAAAGGGGTTAACCGTATCGGCAGTCATTCTCGTCTCTGTCGGAATTTGGATTGCCTCTTTTCTTTCGACCCCCATATCGTTCGAACCTGCCGCTCTGAAAGACACTGCCGACACCATTAAGGGGTTTGTGATTGCCAGTGCGCTGATAGGATGTATTATCGGTGGAGCCATTTCCGGATTTATATCCAAATCGCTGGGACGAAGAAACGGTCTCTTCATTGCTGCCATCGCATTTTTTGTGTCGGCTATTGGTGCCTGGAAACCCGAATTTTTTAATGTATTTGGTACCCTCGACGTCTACTCCTTTGTGATTTTCCGTATTATCGGGGGAATTGGCGTGGGTATTGCTTCCATGATTTCGCCCATGTACATTGCCGAGATTGCACCGGCTAAAATCCGTGGCCGACTGGTCTCGTTTAACCAGTTTGCCATCATTTTCGGTATGCTGGTCATCTACTTTGTAAACTTCTTTATTGCACGTCAGGGCGACGAGCAGTGGCTGATTGACGAAGGCTGGCGACTCATGTTCCTTTCGGGTGCCATCCCCGCCGGACTTTTCCTGATCCTGCTCTTTTTTGTACCCGAAACGCCTCGTTTTCTGGTGCTGAACAACAAAGAGGATAAAGCCTTAAAAGTACTGAACCGCATTGCCGGTAAAGAACAGGCACAAACCATTCTCAATGAGATTAAAGGGACCACGCGCGAACAGAATGCACCCTGGCTTTCGTATGGATTCCTGGTGATATTCATCGGGATTATGCTCTCTGTGTTCCAACAATTTGTGGGAATCAATGTGGTACTCTACTATGCCGGCAATATCTTCCGGAACATGGGAGCATCAACCGACAGTTCGCTGATGCAAACCATTATCGTAGGAATAGTTAACCTCACCTTCACTGTGGTTGCCATTCTCACCGTCGACAAATTCGGCCGCAAGCCGCTCATGATTATCGGCTCGATTGGAATGGCTGTAAGTATGCTTGCTCTCGGTTTTACCTTCTATTTGGGAGGAAGCGATCTTTCGCAGTCGGGCAGTATGGCTGCCCTCATCTTTATGCTGCTCTATACCGCAGCCTTTGCCATGAGCTGGGGTCCGGTATGCTGGGTGCTTCTGGCCGAAATTTTCCCGAACTCCATCCGGGGAGCCATGTCGATTGCCGTGGCTGCACAATGGATTGCCAACTGGATTGTATCGTTTACCTTCCCTATGATGAACGACAATGTTTGGCTTACTTCGCAGTTCAACCATGGCTTCAGCTATTGGATCTATGGCGTTATGGGTATCCTGTCGGCCATCTTTGTTTGGCGACTTGTTCCCGAAACCAAAGGCAAGACCCTGGAGGAGATGGAAAAACTCTGGAAGAAGAAACAGGCCTGATTATTCAGGTTACCACACCGCCCGGGGGTGAAAGCCCCCGGTGTCGCGGTGGATTGATTTATCTGATTTGACGGGCTATTTTCGAGATAATCTGATCCCGTCCAAAGGGTTTCCCGATTACATCATTGCATCCGCAGGCTAACGCCTTGCAAATATCCTCGTCCGACGAATAGGCAGTGACAGCCACAATAGGAAGGAGCGGCCTGAATAAACGGATCTGTCGGGCAGCTTCGAACCCATCCATTACGGGCATTTTCAAATCCATAAAAACCAGGTCGATGGTTGCATCGTTCCTGCAGATTTCAACCGCTTCGGAACCATTTTTTGCCTTGACGATCTTCACATTTAGTCCCAGCAACTGTTCCGAAATCAGCACGAAATTATTCTCTTCATCTTCGGCCACCAGAAGCTTGATAGCACGAAGCGTTTCCGACCGGAGATCTGCCTCCTCAGCCTCTTCGGAAGGTTGATGGGCCGGTGCCGGTTTATAGGGAAGCGTAAAACGAAAGATCGAACCCATCCCGGGCTCCGATTCAACCCAAATCTTTCCACCCATCAACTCCACATAGGCTTTCGAAATAGAGAGCCCCAGGCCCGATCCGCCCAATCGTGGAGTATCTGAGTTCTCCACCTGACGTTTAAAAATCTCCTCGTGCATCGATGACGGAATCCCAATACCGGTATCCTCTACAAAAAAATGCAATTCGCTGTTTTGCACCCTGCACCCGAACAGAACACTCCCCTGACGGGTGTACTTCAATGCGTTACTAAGCAAATTATTCAAAACCTGAACCAGCTTAGTGGCGTCGGTATTCACAACTGCGCCCGCATTGGGCAATCGTGTGGTCAGCCGGAAATCGAGATTCCGTTTTTCGGCGGCGAGCCGAAACTGATCATAGATAAGCTGCAACTGATCGTTCAGATTTACAGAGTGTTCGGAAACCCGTTCCTGTCCCGCCTCGATAGTGGCAATCTTGATGATATCGGTTATAATAGAGAGCAATTGTTGGCTGCTTTGCAGAATAATGTCGCAGAAATATTTGCCCTTTTCGGATGAAAGCCCCGGATCGTTTAGCAATTCCGAAAAGCCCACTATGGCATTCATAGGGGTTCGAATCTCGTGCGAAATATTATGCAGAAAAGCCGATTTAAGCCTGTCGCTCTCTTCTGCCCGCTCTTTCTCTCGCACCAGACTCTCCTCAATGGCTTTTCTATCAGTGACATCACGCGAAATGCCAAAAAGGCCGGTCACCTTGCCCTGTTCATCAAACATGGGGCATTTAATGGTATCGAGATAATGAGGCACTCCATCGCTGAGGGTGAGTCGCTGTTCGTACGACAGCGGGACTCCCTTTTCCATTACCTCAAGGTCGGTAGTGGAGGTTTGCTCCGCCTCTTCGGGTGATAAAATCGCACGGTCGTCTTTTCCCACCATTTGCATAGGGGTGAGACCCATCGATCTGGCGGCGGAATCATTAACAAGAATGTATCTGCAATCCTGGTCTTTAATGAATATGCAATCGACGGCATTGTTCAGGATGGTCTCCATCAATTTTCGCTGCGCATGCAGCTCCATAGCCGTCTGGTGAAGCTGCTTCTGCCGGAAGGCACTCTCGAGAGCCCTTCGGGTCACGAAAGGCAATCGCTCCATGCGGTCTTTCAGTACATAATCCGATGCCCCCTGCTTCAACAATTCAACCGCTCTGTCTTCACCTATGGTACCCGAAATACAGACAAACGGAATCTGAGACGCGTGTTCTAATGCCAGATCCAGCGCCTGACGGCCATCGAATCCCGGAAGGGTAAAATCGGCAAAGACGATATCGTAACCTCCCCGCAACAGGCAATCGATATAGGCCTTTTTGGTTGAAACCACATCCATCGTACATTGAAAACCCTCTTGAAGCAGCAACTCTTGCAACAGATCGGCATCTTTGGGTACATCCTCTAAAAGGAGGGCTCGAAATGGGGCATTCATCATGGCATCGGAGATAATTGTCAGTATCGGACAAAGTACATCACACTTCGGGGGGAAGTTGATTTACCACACCCCAGAAGATACCCAACTGTTTTATGGCTTCAAGGAATCCGTCAAAGTTCACCGGTTTCACCACATAGGCATTCACCCCCGAAACATAACTGTTCAACAGGTCACGATCCTCCCGCGAAGAGGTAAGCATCACCACGGGCAGTAACCGTAGCTGAGGATCGCTTCGGATCTCCCGGAGTACCTCAATGCCGTCTTTTTTGGGCATTTTTATATCGAGCAGCAAGACGGCAGGCAGTCCCGGTTCACGGTTGGCATATGCTCCCTCCCGACGCAAATAGGCAAGGGTTTCTACCCCGTCACGGACAACCACTACCCGGTTTGCCAGGTTGCTCTCTTCCATAGCGGCCAGCGTCAGCTCCACATCCATCGGATTGTCTTCGGCCAGCAAAATCTTTTTCAACTCCAACATCATAACTCCTCCTATGGTTTTTTAGGCAATGAAAAATAAAATACGGCTCCCTTATCTACCTCTCCCTCGGCCCATGTGCGACCTTTATGCCGATGTATCGTCTGCCGGACATTGGCCAAACCTATACCTGTCCCCTCAAACTCTTCGGGCGAATGAAGCCGCTGAAATACCCCAAAGAGTTTTTGGGCATATAGCATATCGAACCCGGCGCCATTATCGCGCACGTAAAAAATCTGCTCAATACCGGAGGTCTCCGATCCTATCTCAATAATGGCCACCGGCCTGTTTCGAGTGTACTTCAGGGCGTTACTCAACAGATTAACCCAAACCTGGCGGAGCATCACATAGTCGCCATACACTTCAGGCAGAGGCGCTATCTTCCATTCAATAGTCCGGTCATTCATCTCCGGAGTGAGAATTTGCATTGCATCGTCCACCACCCGACTCATGGGAAAGGCATCGGGTTTCATCTCCATGCGGCCATTTCGGGAAAAACCGAGGAGTTCATCTATCAGCGAACCCATCTGGGTGGCAGACTCCATCACCGCCCGAATATAGTGCTGTCCCTTCTCATCGATTTGTTGAAGATTCCTGTTTTTTAACAACTCCAGATAGCCGTTGATATGCCGCAGGGGTGCCCGCAGGTCGTGTGATACCGAGTAAGAGAAGGACTCCAGCTCCTTATTGGCAGCCTCGAGCAGAGCAGTTCGCTCTTCGACCTTCCGCTCCAGACCGGCATTGAGCTCTCTGATATGCATTTCTGCACGATCGCGCTCCCGCTCTTTTTTCTGCAATTGCTCCAGCAAAAGGTTAAATTGGTCGTACAACAATCCTATCTCGTCGTTACCTTGTTTTTCGAGACGCACCGAAAAATCGTGACTTTCGGAAAGGGAGGCGGTCAGATTAGCCAACTTTAGAATAGGTGCCGAGATAAGGCGTTGCATCCTTAGAGCCAGAATATAGGAGAGCACTAACAGTACCACCATAAGCAGAGCCAATCCACCGATGAATATACGCCCCTGCGATGCTATCCCCTCCGAATTGGCGCGGATATAGAGAACGCCCAGAACCTTATCCTGAAATTGAACCGGTTCGGTTACCAAAAAATTACCCTTCTCATACAGAGCGCTACGACGGGCTTCCGGAACGGGAGGGAGTTCCTGTCCGGATGTATCGGCGTATTGAGCAAAAAGCCCGCCTTTCGCATCGAAAAGATATGCCAGATCAATCGATTCCACATATTTGAGCCTGCGTAACACCTCTTCTGCCTGAAGGGTATCGGCAAAAGTAAGGGGTACAATACAGTAATCGCCCATTAGTTTGGCATGCAGAACCAGGTTGGAAAGGGCAGAATCCTTGGCCCGCACTTGTTCCCAATGGGCAATGAAAGCCAACCCAGCGGTCATGGATGCAAAAACCACAAACAGCACAATGGCAATCACCTTGTTCTTGATGGAGAGGTTCAATAGATGTCGGTTATTTATCATCGGTCTCAATCAAGGTTGCAGAATTAATCAGCAGACTACTCATTTTTAGCCCCGATTTTTCAAGGGCACTCAGATTGATCTCGTAACGAATAAAATTGTCGACCACTAACAGATTGATAATGGCCCCCTTCTTGCCGAATCCTTTGGTCTCGGCAATGGTAAGAATCGGTTTCCCTTCCGCAAATAGAAAAATTTGGTCGGCCTCTTCGCTGCTAACCGATCCGGAAATGAAAAGCATTCTCAGATTATTGCTCTCCTGAAACCGGGGTAAATAAGAGATGATCACCCCTTGTCTGTTCACCTTTACCTCTCTGAACAGCTCATCCAGTGACGAACCAAACCGGTTCTCTCCCACAACGGCTATACGAAAGAGGGTATCAGCCAGTTGCTGCCTGCCGGGCCACTGCACAAACTGGGTAAATTTTTCAACAAATCCGGCCTTCAGGAGATATTCGCGCGACTGGGCCTGCAGACTAAAAGGAATAGAAGCCAACCCGGCTACCCAAATCAGCCAGAGAACTGTATATTTCCGTATTGTCTGTGCTCCTTTCATACTCTCTATTCAACCCTTTCGCTGCATCAGAACCGATAACTCAGCATCAATGATACCGATCGCTGGGGTTGTCGAAAACGCCCGGCAAATAGGTTCGAAGGATGGTAATACTTTTCGTTCAAGAGATTATTTACCCGAAGTTGCAGGTCGGTCTGTTTCAGACAGGAAAAGGTGAGCGTGCTGTGCCAAATCAGGGCATCCCCGATAGCGCGGCTTCCCGTGGTGGCAATCGGGAGAGGATTCTCACGCCCGCCAAGGTAATTGCCCCGCAGGTGAAACAGCAAAACCGGGCAACAACGCCAGGTAAAACCTACATTCGCGGTGTGCCTTGATATCTCGGGAAGCGTCACATCTTCACGATTATACGAATCGGTAAAACTATAGTTGGCATAGAGCTGCAAATTGGGCAGGGAGTAGTTTCCATACAATTCGAACCCGTGTGTAGTAAGCTCCTCATCGTTAACCCACCGTTCTCCCTCCGGAAGCAACTCTTTCGACAATACGTCTTCAATCCGATTGCTGAAGACAGAGGCACCCAGCGATAATTGCTCTGTAGTCCGCCAGGAGAGAGCCAGTTCGAACGATTTCATCTTCTCGGGCGTAAGACCGGGACTTCCAACCCCTACGGTATAATCCCAGGGCCTTGGCGAACGGAATGCCTGGTTATAGAGCAATTTCGAGGTGAACGAACCCACATTCAGCACCAGGCCTGTCCGGGGA
>CAYVJA010000028.1:20030-20757 GCA_964451605.1 uncultured Bacteroidales bacterium
GGCCATAGTAACTTGAGATATCGTGACGCAACCCGCCTACAAAGGAGAGAAACCGGACTATGCGCCAGTCGCCCTGCAAGTAGTAACTAAACAGGTAATTATGCAGCATTTCAGGCTGTTGTGGCTTTGGAGGATTGACCCACTGAGAAGGGCTGTTTGTCACTGAGAACTGTTCGGCCAACCGTTCGACCTCTCCCGTAACCCCGGCAATAAAAAAGAGGTTCTCAGACATCTTGTAGGTTAGCTGATTTTCCAACCCTGCAAGATGGTTTGGCCTGTAATATCCTACCCGGCTACCCTCCGAGCTCCCGGAAGCCTCATACACCTCGCCCACCGACCGGGGCCGAAGGGTGGTGTTGCGGTAATAGAGCGTGGAGTTAAGTGCCAACGGGCCACTCCAATCCTTACTGTACTTCAGGAAACCATTTAGGAAAAGCATATTCCACAAAGAGTTTCTATCGTACAGTGAGGTTCCCTCTGTTTTATAGGAAGTGGTGCGTGAAGCGATTTTCTCCATAAAATAGAGGCCGGCGGCGAGGTTTTTCACCTGCACACGGGCCGAAAGGGCAAGATCGTGCTCGAAATTCTCCATCCGGTTGCCCCAGTTATAATCGCCGCGGGCACCCCGCAAATCGGCCTTCTCGCTGGTTTTATACATAGCAGAGAAGCGATACCCCACATCGCTCTCTTTATTATAATTTTCGAAGCCTGCATCGGCTATGGCAGT
>CAYVJA010000028.1:20767-27873 GCA_964451605.1 uncultured Bacteroidales bacterium
CACCCAGCAGATTCAGGTGTCCGTTATGCGGTTGCTCCGCCTTTTTGGTAATCAGGTTTATGATACCCGAAACGGCATTGGTCCCGTAAAGAGCTGAGGCAGGCCCATACACCACCTCAATGCGTTCTACTTCCGAAAGGTTGTATTGTGCACCACCGTAGAAACCACCGGAATTTAATTCATTCACCTGAATCCCGTCGATGAGTAATAAGATCAGGTTGTTTTGGCTGGTGGCTCCGCGAATAAAAGAGTAGTGGTTATAACCCACAATATTCCGGAATTGGAAACCCGGCAAATCGGCTAATGCCTCCTCGAGCGTGAGATATCCGCGGGCCTTAATCTGTTCGGCTGTAATTACCTGAACCGTAGAGGCAACATCCTTAACCTGTTGTTCAACCTTCGAAGCACTGATTACCTCAGTGTTCATCAGATCCTGAAACGACATCTTTAACAGATCGGCAGGCACAATTGTATCTGCCTCTTGAGCAGACAGTGCCCAGGATCCTGCGAGAAAGAGGAAAAAAAGTAAATTCCGTCTGTTCATACCCCACTAATGAAGGTTGAAGTAACTGAGTGAAAGGTAATCACAATGGTTGCCGATTCAAATAGCTCAATCAAAAAATTGTGAACCGTTGGTAAGATTTATACAGAATGCATATCCAATCCATAAAAGGGGCGTTCCCCGGACATCATAGAAAAGTTGCTATCTTTGATGAATTGCCGGAGCAATCGTGTTACTTTTGTCGATGTATCCGAATTAAAACAGAGATAGCAGTATGGTAAATTTTTCATTGAAAGGGAAGGTTGCCCTGGTAACGGGCGCCTCTTACGGAATCGGGTTCGCCATTGCAAAGGGCTTTGCCGAAGCTGGAGCTACTATTGTATTTAACGATCTTAAGCAGGAGTTTGTCGATAAAGGCCTTGCCGCCTACGCTGCCGAAGGGATTACAGCTCATGGTTATGTATGCGATGTTACCGACGAAGCCGGAGTTAAGGAGATGGTCGAAAAAATTGAGAAAGAGGTAGGTATCATCGATATTCTGGTAAACAACGCCGGTATTATCAAACGGATTCCCATGCATGAGATGAGTGCTGCCGATTTCCGGGCCGTTATCGATGTCGACCTGAATGCACCCTTCATAGTGGCCAAAACGGTAATTCCCTCCATGATCAAAAAGGGCGCAGGAAAGATCATCAACATCTGCTCCATGATGAGCGAGCTGGGCCGTGAAACCGTGAGTGCCTACGCTGCTGCCAAGGGAGGGTTAAAGATGCTTACCAGAAACATTGCCTCCGAATATGGTGGTGCCAACATTCAGTGTAACGGTATCGGGCCCGGTTATATTGCCACCCCGCAAACCGCTCCTCTCCGCGAACGGCAACCCGATGGCAGCCGCCATCCTTTCGACTCGTTTATCGTTTCGAAAACGCCTGCGGGCCGATGGGGCAACCCCGAAGATCTTACCGGACCTGCCGTTTTCCTGGCAAGTGAGGCCTCCGATTTTGTAAACGGCCATATTCTCTACGTCGACGGCGGTATCCTGGCCTATATCGGCAAACAACCTTAACAGAACGCCCCTTCCGGGGATTCCGCTCTATGACCGATAGCTTTTGCAGATTTCGGGTTCTGGTTCTCTTGTTTCCGGCCTGGCTCCTTTTCGGAGCCGGCGCCCGGGCACAGGTTGATGCGCCCGGATTCATGGTCTATCAATTCCCGTCGAACCAAATTCCCCGCATCGACGGATCGATCGACGACTGGGCCATGGTGCCCGACAGCTTCACCATTCCCATCGAGGCAATGTGGGACGACTCACGGAAGCACCCTTCGGTAAACAAAGCCACCCTCGATTGTAAAGTAAAAGTAGGTTGGGTAAAAGGGCTTAACCGCCTCTACTTTCTCTACGAAGCCTTCGACAACTTTTGGGAATTCAGCCAAATGGGGTTAAAGAACGACACCTACGAGGTGGTAGTCGACGCCGACCTCTCGGGAGGCCCCCACATAGACCGTTTCCGTCACAACCCGGCTGTAGTGGATGCCATGGAGTCGTACTTCACCTTTCAGAATGTTCATGCCCAGAATTATCACATTTTTACCCCGCCCGCAGAGGGCAAGGAGTGGACTATGGTATGGGGGCCGCAGCAGTGGCTTAAGGAGCTCCCCTACGCCAACTATGCGTATAACTACTCCTTTGCGCCGTGCGATTCAGGTACCCTCCGCATGGAGTTCTATATCACTCCATTCGATTATGCCAGCCCCGAAGGACCGGAAAAGTCGAGCGAGAGTCGTCTCCGCGAAGGGAAGAAGATTGGGCTGTGTTGGGCCATCATAGACTACGACAGCGCCGAAAGCAGCAACAACAACGGTTTCTGGAACCTCTCAAAACACCACACCATGTACGGCCAGGCCTCAGAGCAACGTCTCTTTACCCTGATGCCGCTCGAACCACGATTCAAAAAGCCCATCGATGCGCAATGGAGTTTCTCCGTCCTCGATATGGCCAGCCGCACCGTAGCCTTCCGCGATGAAAGCGAAGGAAAAATCACCTCATGGGATTGGGATTTTGGCGACGGCACCCGCTCCAACCAGCAGCATCCCATCCACCAATACCAAAAACCCGATAAATACGTGGTGACCCTCTACGTAAAGGGACCCGACGGGGCATCGCAGCGATGCAAAGTGTGGGAGGTGGCGGTGAAATAATGCTCTAATGCTGCGCTTCGCGCAAAAGATTAATGGTAAATGGTTAGTGGTGAATGGTTAATCTTATTATACGCGCAAGCGCGAAAAAGATTAATACATTTACGTTTTAGCGCGAAGCGCACATTCACCATTCACCATTTACCATTTGCGCGCCAGCGCACCAGAGCGCGAAGAGCAGCACACTGTTTTGTAAAAATTTTAGATAAATTTGATGATCTGAAGAGATATCGTATCAGTGGATTGTTTTGCTCTGGGTGTGGTTCTCCGACAAGTGATTCGATTTTGTGAGATACATGTAAACGTTGAGGGATATGAGTAAGGTTTCAATACGACTACACCAAAACGCGTAATTATTGGAAATATCTCAAGGCTAAATTTAAAAAAGAGGGAAACGAACTGGGTAGTGATACTACCCAGTTGAAATTAACCGCACCCGACGGGAAGAAGAGATTGTCGAATGTACTTGATTACAACGGAATTCTTGCCTTAGCAAAAACATTCCCAGGCAAGTCGGCAAATCGTTTTATTGAGTGGTTTACGTACAGCGATGAAACCATCGACGGCAAAAGCAAACAGAAGGCATACGCGTTGTTTGAAAGTTCGTTTATCGATAGCATAGAAGTGGGTACTGCCAAGGGATTGCAGCAGATTCACGCTTATCTGTTTGGTGGGTTATATGACTTTGCGGGCCAGATCAGGCAAAAAGGAATTGATTATTCCTACTATTACGAAGAAGATTAACTTAAGACTAGAGAATATGAAAAGGTTTCGTCAACTGAATGTCGCTGTGTGTCTGGCAATGGTGTGCTGGCTGCCGTTATCGGCGCAAACCGGTCAAAATAACCCGGCCGGAAAGGGTGCAGTCGTAACTCAAGTTGCGCAGGCAGTGGGTGCACAGGCGGCTCCGGGAAGGCCTGATCCGCGTCGACCTATTATTGAGGTGATAGACCGCATATACAACTATCTGAATGGGTGTACTCCTGCGGTTCTGGTGGATGAGAAGGGGAAAGAGGTTACCGATTTTTCGAAGATCGACCGAAACACTGCCTTCAAAAAGGGCGATTTCGGACTCACTACCTATGAGTGGGGCGTCACTTATTCGGGTATGCTCAAAGCCACCGAAGCCACAGGCGATCAGAAGTATGCGGAATACACTTACCAACGGTTGCAGTTTCTGGGCAAGATCTATCCCCATGCTAAACGCTATGCCGAAGCAACCGGTTATCCCATGCGTATCAGCACCATGGTAACCCCCCGCTTCCTCGACGACTGCGGTGCGGTATGTGCTGCCATGATTAAAGCGGGGCTGGCTAATCCGGCCATCAAAGGCGATTTCCGCGAAGCGATGGAAGAGTATTTCAACTTTGTGATGTATCAGGAGTATCGGCTGGGTAGCGGAGTTTTGGCCCGGAACCGCCCCTCGCCCAATTCGGTATGGCTCGACGATATGTATATGGGCATTCCGCCCATTGCCTACCGGGGAAAATTATCACAAGCCGAACGGGGTGATCTCACACAAAAATTTTATAACGAGGCGGTTAACCAGATCCGGCTCTTTAAAGAGTATCTCTGGGTGCCCGAAGAGGGGATGTTTCGGCACGGCTGGATTGAATCGATGAGCGTTCGTCCCGATTACTTCTGGGCCCGTTGTAACGGTTGGGCTGTGCTTACACTGTGCGATGTGCTGGATGCCCTTCCCGCCAATGTACAGGGAAGAGAGTTTATTATCGAGACCCTTCGAGATTTGCTGTTTACCCTGGCCAAATATCAGTCGGGAACCGGAACATGGCACCAGCTCATCAACCGGAACGACTCCTATCTGGAAACCAGTGCGAGTGCCATGTTTGTATATGGCATTGCCCATGCCATTAATCAGGGCTGGATAGACCGAACCGCCTTTCAGGAGGTGGCGCAGGCCGGATGGAAAGCTGTGGCCGCACAGGTCAATGCCCAGGGCCAGGTGGAAAACACCTGTGTGGGAACCGGATTGGGTTGGACGCCGGTATTTTATTACACCCGGCCGGTGAGCGTCTATGCGGCTCACGGCTACGGGCCTGTTTTGCTGGCTGCATCAGAGATGATCAAGATGATGGACGGCGGCAACCGTCAGGATGGTCGCGGTCCGCAGGCCATGCAAAGAGATCCCTTCTCTCCGATAGGAGGCGTGGGGATGATGAACCAACGCCCCGGGTACTCCCGATCGGGCAGCAAACCGGTGATTCTGCTGATTGGCGACTCTACCTGTAAGAACGGAGCCGGCGACGGGAGTAATGGCCAGTGGGGCTGGGGCAGTTTCTTTGGCGACTATATCAACGATAAGGCCACTGTCGAAAATCACGCCCTGGGAGGTCTCAGCAGCCGAACCTTTTACAATAGCAACTGGGCAGCGGTTCGCGATGCCATCAAACCGGGCGATTATGTACTGATCCAGTTTGGCCACAACGATATGGCACCTCTCAACACAGGCCGTGCCCGGGGAACCCTGACCGGTACCGATCCCAAACCGGAGGTGGTGGTTATGGAGAAGCACGGCGGGCCCGAAAAGGTATACTCCTACGGCCAATACATTCGTCTCTTTGTGCAACAGACCCGTATGCGCGGAGGTATCCCGGTGGTACTGTCACCCACACTGCAAAACAGTTGGAGAGGTGCCAATCAGGTAGCCGAATTTTCGGAGACCTTTAACAAGTGGTGCGAAGAGGTGGCTCGTGAAGAGGGGGTAACCTTTATCAATCTGAATAGCCTGGCAGCCGAAGCCTACAATCAGGCAGGGCGCACCAAAGCGCAGGCCGACTATTTTGTGGATAGCGTTCACACCACCGAAGCGGCTGCTAAACTAAACTGCGAACTGATTGGTAAGGGAATAAAGGCTTCGAAATCCGACTTCGCTCAGTATCTGAAATAAAACGGGAATCTCTGAACCCGGGTAAACACCCACCCGGGTTTAGAGGAATCCTTGATTTTTTAATGCTTGCAGATAGGCCTCCGAAGCGGCCAGGTTGTCTTTCAATGTATAGCGGTTCTGGGTAAAAACCTGAGCCAGGCTCTTTTTCTGATTTACCTCCAATAGTGTGCGCGTCTGTTCCGAAGCCTCGGTATCGGCGTAGATGGCATCAATCGACTCCGGAGTGTAATCAGTGTAGGTCTCGTAATGCACCACCCCCTCAAGCGGCAAACGGGGCGTAAGCGGCGGATTGACATCGGGATAACCCATCACCAAGGCTGTTACCGGAATCACTCCGTGAGGCAGATGCAACAGATCTATCAGCGGCTGCGGATTGTAGGCCACTGTTCCCAGATAACAGATGCCCAGGCCCTGCTCCTCGGCAGCGAGCGCTACATTCTGCGAGGCAAGAACCGTATCGATGGCCGCCGAAACAAACCACAGCAGATTGTTATAGCCCGGCTCGGCATCGCGGTTACGGCACCACTGCGAAAATCGGTTTACATCGGCACAGAAGGTGATATGAACAGGAGCCTCTGTCACCATCTTCTGATTGAAATGTATGGGAGCCAGCGCTTTCCTCAAAGCTTCGTCCCGGGTAACAATAAGGCTGTACACCTGCATATTGCCGGTGTTAGAAGCCCGTGTTCCTGCTTCCAGAATGGCCGAAAGCATCGCCTCATCAATCGGATCAGGTTTGAACTTCCTGATGGACCGATGTGCGGAAATGGTATCCGAAATCATACGCTATTGCAGTTTAAATCGATAGGTAATGGTTCCCCGCTGAACGGGGGCATCAGGTTTGCGCGAGAAGCGCGACGCCATGGCCGCAGTCCGGGCAGCATTCAACAGACGAGCATCGTTGGTGGTAGAACCTCTCACACCCGGACGGGCAGCAGTGACTCTGCCATCCTTGTCGACAGTAACTTCCACTACCACAACCCCCTCTATATTGCCGGGATAGTCGGGTGCAGGCAGAGCCTCGGCCGAACGTCCCGTTAACGAGAAGTCAATACCCTTTCCGGGGCCGACACCTCCTCCGGTACCGCCACCTGATCCTCCGCTCCCTTCGCCTTCATAGGAGCCACTGAGGGCATCGCCTGAGATTTTACCCTGATCGCCTTCGCCACCGGCTGTGCCCTGGCTCTGATTTGTACTCCCGTCTACTTTTCGCCCCGGAAAGAGGGCCTGTTGGTTGGGGGTGCGCTCCACAGGTTTAGGCTGGGTGGCCGGCTGGGTAGTTACAGATTTTGGGTCGGTTTTGGTCTCGGCAACCGGCTGTTTCACTTGCGGCTTCACTACCGGTGTTTTAACCGGAGTGGTTTTGACCACAGGCTTAGGTTCCGACTTTACAGAGGGGGCCTCTTCCATATCCTGGGTCAGAATAGACTCCCGCTCCTGTCGCTCGGGCTGACTCTGCGTCTCGGCAGGAACCGGACGCGAAGGCACCGGTTCGGCAGG
>CAYVJA010000028.1:27883-33679 GCA_964451605.1 uncultured Bacteroidales bacterium
CAGGCTCGGAGCGCAGAGGTGCGTTGCCCAGGCCGGTAGCACTGTTCCCGAAGTTGATCAGAATCCCGTCGCCCCCGCCCTGCAGGAGAGGAAGCGAAAACTTAAGCAAAAAAAGCAACAGAAGTACAAGGCCATGAAATAGTATCGTGGCAATCAACCCTCTCTTTTTGCCTTCGGCTGTTCGGTCAAAGTTCATTATCGAATTTTGGGCTCCGGACTGGTAGCCAATATCAATTTATAACGGTTGCGTTGCATAATATTCATCACCCTTACCACATGCTCCATAGGTACCGACTTATCAACGTGGAGCGAGACGGTGGGATCGGACGAACCCGACACCTTTTGCTGAATGGCATACTCCAGATCCTCGAACGCCACCGGGGTGGTCTCTACATAGAAACGAAGATCGCCCGTAATAGAAACCGAAGTCACCGGCTTTAATGAGGTTTGACTGTTACTTTGGGGCAGAGTCAACTTCAAGGCGTTGGGCGAAACCATGGTGGAGGTGATCATAAAAAAGATCAACAGCAAAAAGACCAGGTCCGACATAGACGACATGGAGGGTGAAGAGTCTACTTTTATTGATTTCCTGATAGCCATCTGCTTATTATTTCACAGGTTCATTCAACAAATCCATAAATTCGATGGTAGTGGTCTCCAACTTGTGTACTACTTCGTTGATGCGGGCCACAATAATATTGAAACAGAAATAGGCAATAATACCTACAATCAAACCGGCCACCGTGGTAACCATGGCTTCGTAGATACCCGACGAAAGGATTTGAATGTCAACTGTATTGCCGGCAGCCGCCATATCGTAAAACGCACGGACCATACCGGTTACGGTACCCAGGAAGCCCAGCATGGGAGCACCCCCGGCCACAGCACCCAACAGCGGGGTGCCCTTCTCGAGTTTGGCAATCTCGATAGAGCCCACATTCTCGATTGCCGTGTTGATATCGGAAAGCGGGCGACCAATCCGTTGCAAACCCTTCTCGATCATACGGGCAACAGGCGAATCGGTGTGGGCACACAAATCGAGTGCCGCCTTAATCTTACCGTCGTGAATATAATCTTTAATCTTTTCCATAAAGTTATTATCGGGCCGCATAGCCTTCTGAATGGCCACGTAGCGCTCCACAAACAGATAAACGGCAATCACCGAAAGCAAAAAGATGGGAATCATGATAAACCCGCCCTTAAGCGCCAAATCCCAATATGGCAAATCTTTAGAACCCTGAAGGGCGGCATTCAGCGAATCGGCAGACGCAGGCTGCATTACAGATTGAAGAAAAATCATACTCATCATGTTAGGAGGATTTCGGAATATTGAAGTTCAGCACTAAGTAACCCTGTGGTAACGCCTTATCATCGGGGCACTTCCGTTAATTGGCAAAGATAGGGAAAAACAACAACTCACCCCGAAAAACCGTGCCAAAAACCATCCGCCCTCTACAAAAGCGAAAGGTATTTGGTCAAATCTTCGTTGGGACCAATTTTCAGTACCCTTACTCCTGCCCTTCTGCCCGCTTCGGCATCACGCGCACTGTCGCCCACGAAGAGCGACAGCGCAGGATTTACATCATGAAAAGCCATTGCTTTGAGCAGCATCAGCGGTTGCGGCTTACGACAGAGACACTGCTCTACAGCATCGTGATGAGGACAATAGTAGATATCATCGAGCGCCACGCCCTCTTTGCCGAGCTCTCTCTGCATCCAGTCGTGCAGCGCCTCCAACTCTTCGAAGCTGTAAATCCCTCTCGAGATGCCCCCCTGATTCGAAATCATAATTAAGAGGTAGCCCCGGCTTCGGGCCGCTTTAAGAAAGGGAATCAGCCCCACAGTGAAGAGAAAGTCCTCTTTCCGGTAGGTATATTCACCCCGTTCGACGTTAATCACGCCATCGCGGTCTAAAAAGAGAGCTTTCCGGGTTTTCATAATCTCTAGTGAAACAATCGCATCAGGAGTTCACCTGCCAGCGAGGGCCTGAGCAACAACGGAAAAAGCAGCCCGTATACAGCCCCAACAAAATGGGCGTCGTGGTTTATGTAATCGCCCTCTTTCTTTCCCATATACCATGAGTAGGCCAGATAGGAGAAACCAAAGAGCCAGCCCGGAATGGGAAGAATAGCAAAGAGATAAATCAATTGCGAGGGATCGAACATAATACTGCAAAAGACCACGGCCGAAACAGCTCCCGATGCCCCGACGGCATTGTACTGGTAGTGGTCGCGATGTTTATACAGGGTAAGCAGGGTAGAAATCACCAGTGCCGAGGCGTAAAAAAGAAGAAAGATAAAACGGGCGCTCCCAATCTGGCCCAGCGCCTCCATGGCTCTGAAACGATACTCCACAAACTGTCCGAACGACCACAACACAAACATATTTACCAACAGATGAACCCAATCGGCATGCACCAGACCATGGCTCAGCAGTCTGTACCACTCATGACGCTGCAAAACCTGATAGGGGTTGAACATCAGGCGGTAAAAAAGCTCGCTGCGTTGAAAAGCAAGATAGGAAACCAGTCCGGTTGCCAATACAAGGAGGAGCGTCATAGGCGCAAAAGTTAAATGAGTTTAGATAACAGGGGCATTAGCTAAGAGGAAACGTTCGGCCTCCACACTCCAGAGTCCGTTGTTTGCCTCCACGATATCGGCCAATTGGCGGTAGAAGGCCGACTCTTCTCTTTTGGAGGAGAGATCAGAAAGGGCCACCAAAGGCATACGGGTGTGGGTATAGATCAACTTTTTGCCCCCGGGAATGGAGGGAAGATGCAGGGTTGTATCTATCACGGCATCCAGCCCCCCGATATGGGTGACCATGGGAGCAGGATTCAGCGTACCCTCCGACATCATCTTCAACGCCTCAATCATATCGTCGGTATTTCCTCCGCTGGTGCCGGTAATATGGGTAGAGTCGTAGTGAACCCGGTAGAAATTGAGAGAGGCAGAAAAATTGGGATTCGAGGGGCCGGCAAAGAAGTTCAGACATCCATCTTTCGCCAGAATCCGATCGGCCATCTCAACCACCGGGCCTACCGGTGCAAAAACAAAGAGATCATCAAATCCTTCGCCCCCGGTGAAAGCACGCATCTCTGCCTCGGCACGCGTTGCGTCGGAAGCATTCAGATAGAGCAGTTCAATTCCGTAAGCTGCAGCCTCTTGTGGCGAATAGAGCGAAGCAGCCCTGGCAAGGCGGGCATCATCGATATCGGTGACCACCATCCGGGCTGGCCGCCTGTCGCGATGAATCAGGTAGTTGATGGCGCCCAGACCCATGGGGCCTACTCCGGCCAGAACCGCCAGCGATCCCCCCTCTTTGATATCCATCTGGTGCACATAACTGCCGGCACGTGTGTGATAGTTGGCATGAACCGCACCAATCACACACGACATGGGTTCGGCAAGCGAACCCAGAAAGAAGGCATCGCCGGTAAAAGGCAGAAGACACCCCATTTCCATTACCTCTTCCGGAATAATCACATAGGTTGCATCTCCGCCAATGTAACGATAGGAATATCCGGGTGCATCGAGGCTTCCTTTGTAGTTAAGAGCAGGCTGAATGGTGTACTTCATTCCGGGCTGGAACTGTTTTTTCCACTTTGCTCCTACCTCGACAATTTCGCCGCTGAATTCATGACCGATAATTACGGGATTTTCGGCAACATTATCGGGAACCCGTTTGTGGTCGGCACCCTGTTCGGCGGCTTTGTAACTCGACATACAGATGCTGTCGGATACCACTTTGGCCAAAATTTCGCCATCAGTAATGGGGGGCAACTCAAATGTTTCCAGTCGCAAATCTTTTTTTCCGTATAAACAAACAGCTTGGGTCTTCATCTTATCTCCTCCCTCCGGGCTGAAAAAATCAGTTCAACATATTCTGGCCTCCGGTTACCGGCACAGCCTGTCCGGTTTCGTAGGTCTGATCGACAATATACAACAAAGCTTTCATAACATCCGAAGGAAGGCATCCCCGACGGGCGGGGACCTGCGCCTCGTAATACTTTTTCACATCGTCGATGGTGGCAGCCCCGGGCACCTTTCCGGCACGCAGATACTGCACAAAAAGCCCTTTCTCGGGATCTGCCCAGAGCGGGCCGTCGAAAAAATTGCCCGGACAGATGGCGTTCACTTTGATACGATAGGGCATCAGCTCCAGCGCAAAACTTTGGGTAAGGCCCACCCCGCCAAACTTTCCGCCGGCATAAGCGAAGTTCTTGTTACTCCCCTTCAGACCCGACTTGGAGTTTATCTGGATGATATCGGTGAAGTAATTCTCACTGAAGCGGGCCTGCAGTTTCATAGGTTCCGAAACATATTTGGCACAGAAGAAGTAGCCCATATAATTCACCCGGGTCATGAGTGAAAAGGTCTCGGGCGTCATCTCATCGAGCCCTCCGGCACGAAGGATTCCCGCGTTGCTTACCAACAGATCTACCCCGCCGAAAGCCAGCACCGTGGCCTCAACCAGTGCGCGGACCGACTCCGGATCGGAAACATCGCTCTTCACAAAGAGCGCACGGTTCTTCTGCGATGGGCTGTTCAGTGCCTGTTCCAGTTCTCTGCCCAATGCGTCGTTCAGGTCGGCTATCACTACATTGGCCTTCTCGCGGAAGAGCGACTCTACAATACCGGCACCAAAACCCTGGGCACCTCCGGTTACAATGGCAATCCGGTTCTCAACCCGTCCGGCGGCTCCGGAGCCTTTGGCCACTGCCCGCCGGTAGTTTTCTACTTCCCAGTTATCGATAAAGGCAATCTCCCGTTGGTTCATCGGGTGAGGGCCGCCAAAGTTTGCGGTAAGGTATCCCACCTTCAATACATCGTAAAAGACTTCGAGTGCGGTGTCGGCTGCGGCGGTGTGATCCTCCACGGCAACCAGCCCCATATTGCGAATCATAAGAATTTTCGGATCGTAACCGTAACTGCGGCGGTAGGCCTCCAGCTTTTCCGAGAATTCGGCAATCAGCGCTTCGGCACTCTCCGATTGCGACAAATAGAGAGGCCGGGCTTTACAGTACACAATGCCATCGGGGGTGAAGGGAAGCGAAACCGATTCGAACTGCTCTTCGCTGGCATAAAAGTCGGCAACCAGTTGGTTGTGTTTCACCCGTACAATCTTGGCCGCCCCTCCGGGTGCAGAGAGCATCATCCGGCAGGCCGGCAAAAAAGAGGCCAGCATTCCCGGAACGGGAAGCGCCTCTTCCGAAGGCCTTTGTTCAAGCCGGTTCTCAATCATTTCGAGCACCCCAGCATAGAGCTCATGCACCTCTTGCGCGGTATCGGCCGCCACAAAAATGCCGTGATTCTGCAACAGAATCACTTGCGGATCGGCCCCGAAACGGGTACGATAACGCTGAAGGCCCTCCTCTACGGCTTTGAAAAGCACATATCCCGGATCGGTATAAGGGATGTAGAGTGCCGCCTCTCCAAAGAGCAAACTACAGCTCTCTTCGGCTTCGGCCGAACAGAGCACTGCGTTCACCAGCGTAGGGTGGGTGTGTACTACAAATTTGTACCCGATGGCATTGTGCATCGAGGTCTCGACCGACGGACGCATGAGCCGTTCCGGATAGAGACTGGCGCGGAAGAGATCCTCCTTCACCTGTTGTTCACGAACCCATGCATCGCTGCTGTACACCCGTTCCGAAAGCACAGCCAGTTTTTTGCGGTCGAGCACGGCAAAACCACTCTCCGAAATGGTTCCCAGAGAGGTACCACTCGCCTTGACCCAAAGGGTATCGGCGTTTTTCATCGAGGTGTTCCCTCCCCCGCCAATCACGAAATCGGT
>CAYVJA010000029.1:0-13442 GCA_964451605.1 uncultured Bacteroidales bacterium
GCCGGAAAACCGGCCCAATGCTTATTTCTCTTTAAAGAATACCAGGAATGCCAACAAGATAACTACCGAAATCCCGGTTGAGATGCCCATAATGGTGCTCCAATTGTAGGTAGCCACCCCCTCGGCCGAAACCATCTTAAACTTCTCGATTAGGAAACCGTTGATCAGGGTTCCTGCCAACATACCCAGGCCGTTTGTAATCAGCGCAACATATCCTTGTCCCTGGGCACGAAGAGCCACCGGAGCCTTCTCGTTTACATAAATCTGTCCGCCCACCATAAAAAGACCGAAAATCAGACCATGAACCAGAATACCTATCATATACATCCACTCCTGATTCAGAATGACGCCAAACTGAAAGGAGGCAAAACGAATTACCAGGGCCACCAGACCAATAGCCATGGCATACTTGATACCGGCTTTGGCGATAATCCAGGTGGTTACAATCAAGAACAAGAGTTCAGCCACCTGACCCATATTCATGGTAGCCGTAATGAGTTCGAAACCCTGACTGCTCAGGAACTGCGATGCATACGAAAAATAGAGCGACCAGGGTATCATGGCCAGGAAAGAAAGAACCGTAAACACTGCAAAGTTCTTATCCTTCATCAACGAGAACATCCTGAGCCCCAGGGCATCAATCACCGAGATAGGCTGACCCTTTCCGGCAGGAGGAGTCTTGGGCAGAGTCAGATTCAGAAGAGCGGTTGCCACACCGGCTCCTGCTGCACAATAAAGAGGCAGTGCAGTGCCATCGAACTTGGGAAGGCCCATATATTTTATGGCCACAAGCGAGAAGAGAGCCGAAGCTACCCAGCCAATTGAACCGAAAAGCCGAATACGGGGAAACTGCTCGGCAGGGAGATGTGCCATAGCAATGGCACTGGTTAACCCCCAGCTGGGCATATAACAGATCATGGCCAACATCAGCAACACAAACAGCAAAACAGGATCCGACTGACCTGCAGCAAAATAGAGCAAAACAGCAGTAAGGGCATTCGATACAGCGAGCACCTTCTCACTGGCAAAATAGCGATCGGCCACCATCCCGATAATGGGAGAGGCGATACACCCGATTGCCATCGAACTGAGAATCCAGGAGGAGGCTGATTCCGAAAAGCCCATGTTGGTAAGATAGGCTGCCAGAGGTACCCACCACACGGCAAACATGAGATACTGCATAAACATCATTACTGCCAAACGAACGGCCACGCCCTTATTGGTCTTCACTTGTGTCATGTTCTAATTTTTTTAGAGATTTGAACGAATTTGTTCCAAACGGCTACTAAAATACGACAATTAATCAGAAAAAGAGCCCTTTCCGCCCAATAAAAACGTGTAACACAACCCATTTCAGAACACAGTTTTCGAATTTAAAAAAACCAATTCCCTACCGAAATCGCGAAGGGATTTTCCATTTTCCAATACGAATTTTACAAAATCCGGCTGCAAATCACCCACCTGTCGGCATAAACACGATAGCACCTTAACAGAAGATTTCTCAATAATGAAAAAAGAACAGACCAATAATCAAAAGAGTGGAAGGCGGAATAAAAAGCTCTTTGTATATTTACGCCAAATACATAGAAACTACCTATCCACTAAACAAAATCCAGTATGAATCTCTTTTCACGTTTATTGCTATCTATCTGTCTTTTATCCCTTTTACTTGCAGGAAGCGTCAGCAGCCAGGTAGCCGAGATGAAGCTCCTGACCAAAAAACCGGGCGCTGAAATTCAACCCACCATGTACGGCCTCTTTTTCGAAGACATCAATTTCGGTGCCGACGGAGGATTGTATGGAGAACTCCTGAAGAATCGCTCCTTCGAGTTCGATCAACCCCTAATGGGATGGATTCCTTTCGGCGATGTAAAGACCGAAACAGCCGATCCCGCCTTCGACAGAAACCCCACCTATGTACGACTTACTTCCAGGGGGTTGCTTACCGGAACCGGTATCGAAAATCAGGGATTCAGAGGCATCGGGCTCAAACAGGGTGAGAAATATCGACTCACTTTCCATGCCCGGACTGCGTCACAAAATCCGCTTCGCATAAAAATCGAGCTGGTCGACCACAACAATGACCCCTTCTTCGAAAAAAACCTTGAAGTGAGCGGAGGGCAGTGGAGCAAACAAGAGCTGGAGATTGTGCCTCCCAAAACCGACGAAAAGGCCTCCATCCGAATTTGGCTGGTAACCCGCGGATCGATAGATATGGATCACATTTCGCTCTTCCCTGTGAATACCTTTAAAAACAGAGCTAACGGGATGAGGGCCGATTTGGGTCAGGCATTGGCCGATCTGAAGCCCGGGCTTTTCCGGTTTCCCGGAGGTTGCATTGTCGAAGGCACCAATCTGGAAACCCGCTACCAGTGGAAACACAGCGTCGGACCGGTCGAAAACCGCCCCATCAATATTAATCGCTGGAACTACACCTTCGCCTACCGGAAATTCTCAGATTACTACCAATCGTACGGACTGGGCTTCTACGACTACTTCCAGCTGGCCGAAGACATCGGTGCCGAACCGCTTCCCGTTCTGCATTGCGGGTTGTCGTGTCAGTTCGAGAACAAAGACCCCAACGAAAATGTGAAGCTCGATGAATTGGGCCCCTATATTCAGGATGCCATCGATTTGATAGAGTTCGCAAACGGGCCCATCTCCTCGGAATGGGGCAAGTTGCGCGCCGAAATGGGCCATCCCGAACCCTTTAACCTGAAATTTCTTGCCGTTGGCAACGAACAGTGGGATACCCTCTATGTAAACCGCCTCCGCCTCTTTGTAAAAGCGTTGCGCGAGAAACATCCCGAAATTAAGATTGTGGGCAGCTCCGGTCCTTCGCCCGACGGAAAGGATTTTGACTATCTCTGGCCCGAGATGAAAAAGTTGAAAGTCGATCTCGTCGACGAACACTATTACAGGCCACCCTCCTGGTTCCGCGAAAATGCTGCCCGTTACGACAGTTACGACCGCAAAGGCCCTGCTGTATTTGCCGGCGAATATGCCTGCCACCACCCCAGCAAGCAGAATAACTTTGAGTCGGCCCTATGCGAGGCTGCCTTTATGACCGGCTTCGAACGCAACGCTGATATCGTGCATATGTGCACCTATGCCCCCCTCTTTGCCCATGTTGAGCTGTGGCAATGGCGCCCCGACCTCATCTGGTTCGACAACCTTCGGGTGCTGAAAACCCCCAACTACTACATCCAGCAGCTTTACGCCACCTATAAGGGCACCCATGTATTGCCCCTGACCCTGGGCGATAAAGCTGCCTCCGGTCAGGACGGATGGTATGCCAGCGCCGCACTCGACAAAAATGCCAACGAAATCCTGATCAAAGTGGCCAACCTGAATAAAGAGGCCCGCCCCCTGCGCATCACCCTCGACGGCCTGAAACAAGGCACCCTCAACGTAACCCGCATCCTCTTCCAGAACGACAACATGCTAGCCGTAAACAGCTTCGAAAAGCCTGACCTGCTGGTACCCGTCGAGAAAAAAGACCAGGTAGTAAACGGCGTCCTCAACGCAGAAATACCCGCCACCTCATTCCAATTGTTCCGCGTTCCGCTGAATTAATTGTAGCATATTAGGAAGAACCGATTTCCGGAACACTTCCAATCAAGCCCCAGGGCAACCCCAAGGAGGGTATCTTCGAAGCCAATGCTGAGAGATATCCTCCTTGTTTTGCCAACGTCGAGTCTATTCGTCAACAAATCCTCGAAATAAAGAGATATTTCTGAATAAAAACATACAAAAATCAAAATCACACCCTATTTTTGTAAGAAGTTTACGAAATTAACCCATAGATTTATGATACAGGAATTTTCTATAGAGAATTATCTCTCGTTTGGTAGCAAACAAACTATATCATTCGTTGCAACGTCCGACAAATCTTTAGCCGAAGAGTTAATCGTCGAACCCAAACCAGGTGTCAGGTTGTTGCGATTAGCCCTGCTTTATGGTGCAAATGCTTCAGGAAAGTCGAACCTGTTGCATGCCATTCAATCTTTATGGGTTCTGCTGTTTTATCCTCAGAAACAAGAACATATGAAGGTTCGTACTTATGAGCCATTTGCGTTAAAAAAAGGTGAGCCAACCCGATATACCGTGGTATTTTGGATAAATGGTCGGAAATTTGAGTACTGGCTGGAGAATGACGCCTACTCAATCTTGTACGAGAAAATGACCTATACCAGCGATAAAGGGGTGCAGTCAGATCTGTATGAGCGAAAAAAGGGTAGCCCTATCTCGTTTGGAAGCACTTTGCGCATGAAAGCAAAACAGAAGGATGATCTGAATAAAGAGACCTTAGGGAATCACACGGTTTTATCCACCCTGAATAAAATAAATATTGATGTACCCCCGGTTATGCGAGAAGTGTATGAATGGATCAAGTTGCATGTGCACGCTTTGGGAGAATACAATGATTACATAGAAATAGCTGAGCAAGCGGAAGATAATCCCAAAATGAAGCAATTGATCATAGAATTGCTTCGCAGGGCCGATTTTAATATTTCTGATTTCTCGCTACTAACCGTATCCCATGATGATATAGCCGATGAAATTAAAAATGACAAAACCTTAAATGAAAAGGTTAAGGATTACTTCTTAAGAAGAAGAAAGCAGATTCTCTTCACGCATATTACACCCGATTCACAATTCACGATAGAATATGGGTTGGAGTCGGCAGGTACACAAGGCTACTTTCGACTCGCACGAATCTTGTTCGACCTGAAAGAGTGTGGTTGTGTGGTAATGGATGATGAGCTGGATGATAGTATACATTACGATTTGCTGTTACACTTCCTACAAACCTATATAGAAACAGGAAGTAGATCGCAATTGCTCTTTACTACCCATAATCAACTTTTGCTCGATGAAGAGTGGCTGATACGCCGCGATATGGTTTGGCTTGCCGAAAAAGAGAGAGCTACCGGGCACACTCAGCTTTACCGAGCATCAGATATGGGCATTCATAAAAATGTTTCTTTAATGAATGCCTATCGAATTGGAAAACTGGGAGCGAAACCTCTGTTGGGCACTACATTAATCGCCACTGACGAACTATGAGAAAAGCCATAGCAGTTATCGGTGAAGGTATTACTGAAAAATACTACATCGAATCAATTAGAGGGTTAAGCCCGTTTAATCCCGAGCCTAGGTTGCTGAATAAAAAAGCATCAAGTACCAAATTTCTTGAAAAGACAATCATTGCATCCATTTCTAAGGGATACGATGAGATCTATTGCCTGATTGATATGGATGGAAAGCAACAGGGCAAGCCCCGACAAGACTATTTGGCGCTAAAATCAAAATATCATAATAGGCTTCATGGAAAGAAGAGAGTGGGTATTCAATGCACAGTAACCTTTATAGAAACGGAGCGATGCACTGAACTATGGTTCTTATTTCATTTTTTGTCTTCTGCCACAACTCGCGAATTTCGGAATTACGAGGAATTACAATCAGAACTTCGAAAATTCAGACCAAATTACGAGAAAACAGACAAATACTTCAGATCAGTTGGAAATTTACACGAGGAAATGACTAACAAACACAACCCAAATGGCTCACTCTGCTGCGCTATAAAGAACGCCAAATGTTCCCTTGAAACAAAAGAGAGGGAGAACCGACACTACACTTACAGTGAAATGCATTTGCTTTTAGATGCGTTAGGCATACCAACTGATGCACAACCCTAAGAAGCTACTAAAAACATCACCCCATACTTTTCGCGCTTGCGCGTACTACTTGATTAACCAATAATCATTTGCGCGTCAGCGGATATTAACCATTTGCGCGTCAGCACAGCATTAGAGCACTTGAAGCGCATCAGCGCTTCGATGCATTAGAGCATTAAGAAATAGTACATTGCGCGCAGCGCGCAATGTACTATTTCTTAATGCGGTTCTCCTTCAAAGTCCGTCCCTGTCCGAATACCATACTTATACCGGTACGGATTTGGACATAATTGGCCTTTTCGGGATCGAGTACCGACATAATGTTGTCCGACCCAATATAGAGCTGCAGCATAGCCAGGCGGAAAGCCAAAGCCACGCCCAGGTTTGAATAGGAGTCCTGACGAACGGAGTAGGTTACGGCCGATTCCAGCCAACGGGTGGGCTGCAGGTTGGCTCCCAGGGTGAGGAACGGCTTGTACTCATTACCTATCTTGGTTCCATAGAGGAGAGCGCCTGCCGAAATGACCTCCGTCAGACTGTACCGGGCGGTTGCAAAAGGAGTGGCGTTCAGTGTGGTGGAAAACTTTTTGGGTGTTGATGTCAACAAGAGCGACTCCTCTAACGACTCCTCGAACGACACATCTCCCTCCGGATCTACGTCAATATCGCCCTCACCGGTAACCTCCTGTGCATTTTTACTCCAGGAAATCGTCCCCAGATCCTGTACCCCTGCACCCAAAGTGAGACGGTTCCATTGGAACGAAGCAGCAATATCGGCTCCAAACCCCCAGTTCTCGCCAAAACCGTCGGCATCGAACTCCACATCCTTATATTTTCCATCTTCAATGGTCAGTTTCATGGCACCGGCAACCCGACCATCCAGATTCAGCTGAAGATGCTGATCAGGTTCGGGAGTCATCACCAACTGCTTTCCGGTGATTTTCATATACCCTATACCGGAAAAGAGTTTAGGGCGAACAGCCAAAGCAAAATGTTCGGTGATTTGCCTGCGGTAACCGATAGAAATCTCGGAGAAGGTAGAAAACTCAATCCCCAGTCCGCCCACATCGGCGCCCCCTTCAACCGCATCACTTCCAAACAACATCACACGGAAGAGCTCGCGTGGCATATCCATCTGCATATCCATACGTTGTGCGAAACTGATGCTAAAGGCATTTTTCCCTTTCGAAAACCCGTACGAAAAGGGTACAAAACGCACATCGGCACCCAACAGCATCTTCTCTTCGATTGCATTCAGAAACTGCTCCTTTCTGGCATCCGAAATGTTGTCGTCGAAAATAGTCTGATACTCTCCTCCCTCCTTAAAAATAAGATCACCAAAGTTGATACCCGTAGTGTTAACGCCAAAACTCAAATCGCTTACGGGAAAGCCGAAATAATGCTTCCAGGTGGGCTTAAGTGCAGGATTATAGGTAGTACTGATAGGAGAATAATCCATAAAAAATGACTGCTGCAGCTGACCTGAAACAGGAACCACGCCCAACAGAATGGATGAAAAAAGCAAAAGTGTTTTTTTCATAACGGCACATATTAAGTGAAAGAACTATCACAAATATACAACAGATTTCAAAAGTTGATATTTGTCGTAAAGAAAAATATTAGCGCCATCTAAATGGATAACAGATAGCGAATTAGCTCCTCTTGCTCCGTTTCTGAAAGGTCCGAAACCTTTCCATGAAGTCCATCGGGATTTTCCGTAACCATCGCCTCCTTTAAGGTCAACGCACGGCCATCGTACAGATAGGGTGCAGTCCGCCACAACTCTTGCAGTCCGGGGGTATCGAAAGCGGCATTTTTATACTCATAGTGCCCGCTTCCCACATTGTGCAATTTCTGGTCGGTATAGTAGGTTCCCGAATGGCATCGTGCACAACCCAATGCATCAAAGTGGGCTTTACCTTTAAGCGCTTGCTCCGATAATGCGCCATTCTCTAAATAAGGGCTGGCAACCGGACGCATCGCCATCAGAAAACTGTCGATATCGGGAGCCACTTCGGCCGTTTGGTTCGAAAAGAGGGTAAAGTACAAACCTTTTCGAACCGCAAGAGGCGCATTGGCACGGATTCCGGTAATCATACAAGGAGGCGTAACGTGCGAGAAAAGCAGGCTCTTGGTATTCTTGGGATTATTGGCACCATCGTTCATCTGATCCCAATTCACCCCGTCGGCTCTTCCATCGGGGTGACAAGAGATACAGCTATGCCAGCCCTGATAGCAGATAGATGCATCGTAGAAAGAGAACTCGCCCCTGCGAACCGCATTCATGGGTGGTTCATCGCCTAAAACAATGCATTTCGAGCTGAAGGGAAGAGTCAGGTCAACCCTTTCCAGCTGCCCCGAAAAGTAAGTAGTAACCCATGCCTTACCGCCGCATTCAACCACATAACGAGGCCCTCTTCCCTGTAAAGAAATCCTTTTTGAAATAGATGGCACTAAATAGAAACGACCCGAAAGCGAGCCAAAGCCATTGCTTTCCTGTTTTTTAAGATAGGCTCCTTCGGGCGAATCGATCGCCTGATGAAGCGCCAACCTGTCGATCACATAGAGTTGATGCACCCCGGAAAGAGCCACCAAGAGTTTCGAACCATCGGCCGAAACCGATATGCCGCAAGGGTTTGCAGCTCCCACAGTACCCTCATCGAGCGCAACAGTGGTGGGATGTTCCGGATCGGCGGTCTCATAGATGGAGAGCGCATTAGAATTGATCCACCCCCAATCCAGTTTGTTGGCAGGCTGTGCAAACTGAGAAATAGTGTGGGTAAGATAAATAAACTTTCCATCGGGCGAAAAGCAGAGATCCTCGGCAAGCTGGGCCCCGTTCTGAATAGGAGCGTGGGTAACCAACTCGCGGGTATCAGTCTTAAACAGAGAGACGCGGGCGGTGATATAATCGTCGGTACCTCTCTGCAAAGGAAGATAATTGGCAACCGCCAGAAGAGAGCCATCGGGCGAGACCTTCACCGATTTAGGCTCTCTGATTACGGGAAGTTGTGCGATACAACTTTGGGTAGACGGATTAACCACCGAAACCGAATTCGAAAAACGATTGGCCACGTAGAGCAACTCCTTCACCGCATCGAATGCCAGCGCCGTGGGAGTATGGCCTACAGCCAGTTTCCAAAGCAAAGAGTCGTTCAAAGTAGAAAGGGCATATACATGTCCCTGTGATGCGCCGTCGGTCAGATAGAGTTGCAGGCCATCGGCCGAAACGGCAAGTGCCTTGGGATGAAAAGGGAGCGAAATCGTACGCTCAACAAGTGAAGATTCCACATCGACCACCGCCACCGAAGCAGCAGTCGACAACCCCACATAGATATTTTTGCCCGAAGGATGGCTCACCACCGAAAGCGGAGAGAGATAAACAGGGCCCTGAGCCTGATTCTTGTCAAAGGCTTCGGAATTCTCTTGGCTTTGTTGATTGCCGGAACCGGAAGATGAGTTACAGCCACAGACCATTAACAGAAGCAAAAGAAGTGGGGAGAGAGAGTATAGGGAAGTGTGCATAGAAGAGAAACAGAATCAAATGGTTAATGGTTAACGGTGAATGGTTAATTAATGCTCTAATACATCGAAGCGCTAATGCGCTTCAAGTGCTCTAATGCTGCGCTTCGCGCCATGAACCAAGGTTTTTTTCGCGCTTGCGCGTATAATAATAGAGGATTAACCATTGACCATTCACCACTAACCATTAGCGCGTAGCGCTATTACGCGAATATACGCAAGTTTAGGCATGAATCCATCGCATGCGGTTGAGTCGATTGGTATAGATCATTACAATTATGTACATTTGCGCTCCATATACTTCCGCTTTATAATAGGAAGACGGTAATAAATAGAAAGTTAACACTTATCCGCATGAGTAAAATTACCAAAGAAGCCGCTTTACTTTACCATTCACAAGGAAAGCCGGGCAAAATTGAGGTGGTTCCCACCAAACCCTACTCCACTCAGGCCGATTTGGCTCTGGCCTATTCGCCGGGTGTAGCTGAACCCTGCCTCGAAATTGAAAAAGATCCTGCAAAGGCCTATGACTATACCGCCAAAGGGAATTTGGTGGCCGTGATCTCTAACGGAACCGCAGTGCTCGGATTGGGCGATATCGGAACCCTGGCCGGGAAACCGGTAATGGAGGGAAAAGGACTCCTCTTTAAAATCTATGCGGGCATCGATGTGTTCGACATTGAAGTGGACGAAAAAGATCCCGAAAAGTTCATTCAGGCGGTTAAGGCCATTGCCCCCACCTTTGGGGGCATCAATCTGGAAGATATCAAAGCACCTGAATGTTTCGAAATCGAGGAGCGGTTAAAGGCTGAACTCGATATTCCCGTGATGCACGACGACCAGCATGGAACCGCTATTATCTCGAGTGCTGGTTTATTGAATGCTCTCGAGGTTGCCGGCAAAAAGATCGACGAAATTCAAATTGTAGTAAACGGTGCAGGTGCCTCGGCCAATTCTTGTACAAAACTTTATATTGCGCTGGGTGCCAAAAAAGAGAATATTATAATGCTCGACAGCAAGGGGGTTATTTCGACCGCCCGGACCGATCTGAATGCATCGAAAAAGGTGTTTGCCACCAACCGTACCGACATTACCACTCTGGCCGACGCCATTAAGGGAGCGGATATGTTTCTGGGGCTCTCCAAAGGGAATGTGCTGAGTCAGGAGATGATCCGGAGCATGAACGCCAACCCCATCGTCTTTGCCCTGGCCAACCCCACTCCCGAAATCTCTTACGAAGATGCCATAGCTTCACGGCCCGATGTCATTATGGCTACCGGACGCTCCGACTATCCCAACCAGATCAACAATGTAATCGGGTTCCCCTACATTTTCCGGGGCGCACTCGATACCAGAGCCCGTGCCATTAACGAAGAGATGAAACTGGCTGCCGTAAAGGCTATTGCCGACCTGGCCAAAGCTCCGGTTCCCGATGTGGTGAACGTGGCTTACAATGTTTCAAGGCTTAGCTTTGGACGTAACTATTTTATTCCCAAACCAGTAGATCCACGCCTCATCACCGAGGTATCGTGTGCCGTTGCCAAAGCAGCCATCGAATCGGGTGTAGCACGGCATGAAATCACCGATTGGGAGAGCTACAAAATGCAACTGCGCGAAAAAATGGGCTACGAAAGCCGGATGACCCGCCGCTTTATCGATATGGCACGCAGCAACCCCAAACGGGTAGTCTTTGCGGAAGGGAGCCATCCGAATATGCTCAAAGCAGCCGTACAGGCCTACGAAGAGGGTATCTGCAAACCGATTCTGTTGGGCAACGACGAGAAAATTGCCAAGATGGCGGCCGAACTTGAGCTCAGCCTGGAAGGATGCGAAGTGGTAAATCTGCGTCACGACAATCAGGAACCACGTCGTGCCCGTTATGCACATCTCCTTGCCGAAAAGCGGGGGCGCGAAGGAGCCACCTACGATGAAGCCCGCGATAAGATGTTCGAGCGCAACTACTTTGGAATGATGATGGTAGAAACCGGCGATGCCGATGCCTTTATCACCGGAGTCTACACTAAATACTCGAATACCATAAAAGTGGCAAAAGAGGTGATTGGCATCCGCGACGGGCTCAACCATTTTGGTACTATGCATATTCTCACCTCCAAAAAGGGCACCTATTTTATGTGCGACACCCTCATTAACCGGCACCCCGACAGTGAAACCCTGGTTGATATTGCCCGTCTTGCCGAGCATACCGTTCGTTTCTTTGCCATGGAGCCGGTGATTGCCATGCTCTCGTACTCCAATTTTGGAGCCGATACCGAAGGGAGCCCGGCAATGGTACACGAGGCAGTTAAAACAATGCACGAGAATTATCCTCAACTGGCCATCGACGGCGAGATGCAGGTTAATATTGCCCTCAACAAAGAGCTGCGCGACCGGAAATACCCTTTCACCCGACTGTCTGGCAAAGAGGTAAACACATTGGTGTTTCCTAACCTCAGCTCAGCCAACTCAGCCTACAAACTGCTCCGCGAAATGGGCTATGCCGAATCGATAGGGCCTATCCAGATGGGTCTTAAGAAACCGATTCACTTTACCGACTTCGAGAGTTCGGTTCGCGACATTGTAAACATCACCGCAGTGGCCGTAATCGATGCCATCGTACAAGAGCAACTCGACAAAAGCGCCGCTTCCTGATTTTCGCAAAAATAATCGATTGTCTTCTACACTCGAAAACATATGCAAATACAGAAGAATTTTCCTATACAATCGAAAATTTTCACAGACTTTGTGCTCATCTACCACGTTCCCTTCTCCCTGCCCACCGACAGATAGACCTCGTCCGATCCCACCATTCCTGTGGGTGAATAACTCTCCACCCGCACCCGCAGCGTTCGGGCAAAGTTTCTGCCCACAGGCAGACTCACCTCAGCCTTTCCCTGATCGGAGGTTACCATTTCGGGAACCCAGAGAAGCGTGGGTTGCCTGTGGTAGGTGAGACGGTCGGGGAACTCTGCAGGAACATATTTAGGAACATAATATATCCGGGGGGTAGCCACACCCCGGATGTAGGTGGTTATCTTGCCGGTCCTTTCGGCCCTGACAATCCCGTGCCCCTCTTTGGTAGTGATTACAATGGCACAACCAGTCGTACTCCCTTCATTCTCAATTGAAAAAAGTGAGGATAACCCCTCCTCAACCAATCCAGTATTATACCTGGATAAATAGACTTTTGATAACAATACCTCCACTCCTACCAACTCCGAGACCGGGATATTGCGCAACAAGTTTTCACTGAATGCGTGATAATCTTCCCATCCCTGAGGCGTCGAAGGCTTTGGTCCCGCATAAGGTAACGGTGCTCCATCAATTGAAATGGCTACAGGTCGACGCCCAATTACGAAACGCGGCTCATAACCCAGCCGGTACACAGAGTCGAAAAACATGACATCAAACACTTTCGTTAGATAGCCCTTTCTAAACCCAGGCACCTCATGCTCCAATACTTCCAGCAGATTGCTGAAGCGGTCGAATTTTCCCATAGCCTTCTCGTCGAGCACGATATCGGCATTTCCGGGACCGTTTTTGTTATACGAATTTTTAATAAAGGGCTTTTTTGTAATGGATACCTCTTCAATATAGTACATGCCAGGTATGCGTTTCAGACTATCCAGGAAAGCCTGTTCCACCTCTTTCTGATGCCTGAAGTTTTCGAGCAGAGCCATCACCCCGATGCTCTGTTGCGGAAGGCGCGGAGCGTAGACCTTAGGCTTTTGCAACTCCTGTTGAGGATCCAACTCAAAGCCCACATTGAACCTGTCGATTTTACCTTTGTTATCGTAGGCCCAAAGCGACAACTTGGTAGTTCCCCGCAGGGGCAAATCGGTAAAAGCAAATTGTCCACTTACGTTGGTGTACTTTTCTCTGGTAAAGGAGTAGTCGCCCTGTGCCAAGAGAGAGATCTTCCGATCGGGAATAGGATAATTGAACATATTCGTAATTCTGCCCGACAATCTAAATCCCTCTTCGGATTGCATCTCAAACTCTTTTTCCTTCGATTTCTTGTCCGAACGAGCTCTTTTTCGTGTATCCTCAGGTTCAACTTTTCGCAGAAACCCTCTCCAACCGTGGGTCAGCATCACCAGATTGAGTGCAGAGGCCACAGAATCGTAAGGATTCGAAAAGTAGTATTGTGCCTCTTCTACCTCACCCTTTAGAAAGCCCTGCAGAAGCATCCGGCTCACCAGCGAAGCCGTCGAAGGGTCGGACGGAGAGTAGAGGCTGTCG
>CAYVJA010000029.1:13513-33201 GCA_964451605.1 uncultured Bacteroidales bacterium
CTGCAGATCCACCGCGATCCGTTGCTGCTTCAGCGGAAGGAAACAGAGCCTCTCGGCCAGCGGTTCGGCCTTCGAGTTATAGAGGGTAAGCCGCGTGATACCTCCCGGTAGCTCTGCATCGGGTATCTGCACCGAAAGCGTGGGCAGATCGCAGCGCAAAGCATAGGTTTCCGGCTTATAACCGGGCGACTGCACCACCAGATAGAGAACCCGTCTGGGGCCGGTCTCGCCCGGCGAGAGGGAGACGATTGCGGTAAGGCTTCCAGTGGCGGCAAGGCTGTCTGTGCCAATAACGGTTAGCGATACTCCCAATTTTTCAGGCTGCGGCAGCGCAATTCGCTGTCCTGTAAAGAGTCGGGCCGTATAGCTTTTTCCGGGCTGAGGGGTAATTAGAAAAGAGCCCATACCCAGATGTTCCGATTGGAAGGAGTAAATCACAGAATCATTCTGATCGAGAATTTGCCCTTCAATCTCTACCCCGTACCCGTCGGTAGCCAGTGCCTTAAAGGCCATACGGCAGGGGATTCCTTCCACCCAACTGCCCCCTTCGGGCAAAAAGGCCACATCAAGCATGGGCAGAGAGTCGGCTGCAGAAGTGCTATCGTTTTCCGCACCCTTCTCCTCACCCTCCTCTCCGGGGCGGACTCGGCGCCATACCATATGTTTGGACATTCCAACCCATGCCTGCTTCCACTGTTGGGGTCGGGCATTCAGATTTTCGACAGTAGTTTTCTGCCACACCGGAAGAATACAATTAAAAGCATAGGTCGAGTCAAAATGGTTCGACCACTGGGTATAAGCCCTCAACTGAAAGAAAGCATCACGGGCTTGGTTCTGCGACAAGACGAAGGAGCCAAAGGCGGTTCCATTCTCCAACTCCAGCACCAGATCCTGCACAACCTTGAGCTCCGGGCTGATCAGATCTACATAGAGCCTTCGGCTGTGGGTAGTGGGTTCGAGCGTCTGGTCGTTAAGCACCCAACCCGAAAACCAGATGGTATCGCCGGCCGCATAGACCTCGCGGTCAGTAAAGAGATGAATCTGTTCAGGCGCGTAGCGCATCTGCCGCTCCATCTCCTGCGCAAAGAGCCGGGTAAAAGCAGCGGGAAGTCGGGGTACCTCTTGGGCTGTGGCAAGAGAAGAGAAGATCCCTGAAACAACGAAAAAGAGGAGAAGCGAGAGACCAGAAACAGAGGAGAACTTCATACAAAGCAGGTTTTGAGGCGCCATATGCATAAATCTTCATAATTCTTTTAGAAAAATAGAGATTACTTTTATCGTATGCAATACTGCAAAGAAAGAATGTTTCACAAATGGGAAAATAAAGTGCTGCAAGCAAGGGGTATATGGTGAATATGCGCTGCGCGCAGGTGCTCCAGAGCTTCGAAGCGCGTTCGCGCTTCAAGTGCTGCGCTTCGCGCGAAACAACAAATACGCGCAAGCGCGGACGTTTTGGAGCAGAGGGTGACGCAGGGGTTGGCCGTTTGGATGAACTGCCTCTGCGACATTGGAGAAGTTAGGCGGGGCCCCATCGCTCAGGTGCGCTTCGCGCAAATGGGTAATGCACTGCGCGAAAAAAAATCCACTTTGCCTAAAAAAAATTAACAAAAAGAAAAAAACATTTGATTATGTCAAATTATGAGTGTTATATTTACACTATTAGATCTACCAACACGCATTCTATTAACCTTTAAAAAAATTAACATTAGTGGGAACAATTGATTTATCGATCATTGGGCTGTTTTTAATGGCTCTTGTGGGAATCGCCCTTTGGGTGATGAGGCACAAAAAGGACGATACCAGCGACTACTTCCTCTCGGGACGTAGCGAAACCTGGTTGGCAGTGGGAGCGGCCATTTTTGCCGCGAATATCGGCTCCGAACACTTGGTGGGTTTGGCCGGAGCAGGCGCCGAAAGTGGCATGGCCATGGCGCATTGGGAGATGCAAGGCTGGATGATTCTGATTCTGGGTTGGGTATTTGTTCCGTTCTATGCCCACAGCAAAGTATTCACCATGCCGGAGTTTTTGATGAAACGGTTCAATTCGAACACCAGTTCGTTCCTCTCCATCATTACCCTTATCAGCTATGTGCTCACCAAAGTATCGGTTACAGCCTACACGGGGGGTATCTTCCTGCAAGCCGTTACAGGTATCGACACCATTTGGAATGTCGACTTCTTCTGGATTGCTGCCATCGGTTTGGTATTGCTCACGGGTCTATACACGGTTGTTGGCGGTATGAAAGGGGTTATGCTTATCTCAGTAGTGCAAACTCCTATCTTGCTGGCAGGCGCCTTCACCATCCTGATTCTGGGATTGCTCAAAGTGGGCGATGGCACACTTATATCGGGTTGGGACGCTGTGGTAGAATATTCAGGCGACCAAATGCACCTGATTCGCTACCCCGGCGATAAGGCGTACGACGATTTCCCGGGTATTACGGTTATTTTCACCGCTGCCATCATCGGTTTCTGGTACTGGTGTACCGACCAGCACATCGTGCAACGGACTCTCACGGCGAAAAATCTTAACCACGCCCGTAAGGGAACCATCTTTGCCGGCTTCCTGAAGATCCTTCCCGTTTTTATGTTCCTGATTCCCGGTATGATTGCAGCAGCCCTGAAACAACAAGGCGTTATCTCGTTCGACACCAACGATCAGGCCTATGGAAGTCTGGTTACCGCACTGCTCCCTGTAGGTATAAAAGGAGTGGTCATTGTGGGCTTTATTGCTGCTCTGATGACTTCCCTGGCTGCGCACTTTAACTCCTCTGCCACCCTCTTTACCATCGACTTCTACAAAAACTGGCGCCCCAATGCCAGCGAATCGAAGTTGGTTTTGGTAGGCCGCATAGCTACCATTTCGGTAGTCGTACTCGGTTTAATCTGGATTCCCATCATGAGGGGTCTGGGCAGCGTTCTCTACGAATATCTGCAGAACGTACAGTCGCTCATTGCACCGGCCATTGCCGCTGTATTTATGTTGGGTGTTTTCAGCAAGAAAATTACCCCAAAAGCCGGCGAGTGGGGTCTGATTCTCGGATTTCTCGTGGGTATGTTCCGGCTTGCGATGATGATTGTGAAACCCGAAATGTTCCAGTGGCTCCTTGACATTAACTGGCTCATCTTCTGTATTTACCTCTTCTTCTTTACGATAGCTGTCATGATTGTCATCAGCTTCTTCACCCCGGCAGCAACCGAAGAGCAACTGCAAGGCATTACCTATTTTTCGCAGTCGGAAAAACAAAAAGAAGAGACCCGCAACAGCTGGTCGGCTTGGGATGTGGTTACCAGCCTTGTGGTGGTTGCCATTTGTGTTGCTTTCTACTTGAAATTCTGGTAACAGGGCATCTTTCGCCCGCGGAAATAGTCACCTCCGCGGGCGAAAGGCCCCGCTACCTTTAATGCAGGTATGGCATCATCGTTTTATAAAGAGAAAGAGCGCTACTATGTGGCGGTCGACTGTATCATCTTTGGTTTTCGGGAAGGAGAGCTGCATCTGTTGCTGATTAACCGAAATTTCGAACCTGCCAAAGGGGAGTGGTCGCTCATGGGGGGCTTTCTAGAGAAGCACGAAAGTATTAACCAGGCAGCACAACGAGTACTGTACGAGTTAACCGGTCTGGAGAATATTTTTATGAAGCAGGTTGGCGTATTTGGCGAGATAGACCGCGATCCCGGCGAAAGGGTAATCTCAGCAGCCTACTACGCCTTACTGAATATCGACGACTACGACCCGGAGCTGGCCCGCATGCACAATGCACAGTGGATTCCGATTCACCGGCTCCCGCAACTGATCTTCGACCACCGTGCAATGGTCGAAAAGGCACGCCGCCAACTGCAACAACAGGCGGCGAACGAACCCATCGGGTTCAACCTGCTGCCTAAACTTTTTACTCTTACCCGTTTACAAATGCTCTATGAGGCCATTTACGGCGAACCGCTCGACAAACGCAATTTCCGAAAGCGGGTGGCCCAGATGGATTTCATAGAGAAGACCAATCAACAAGACCGTTCCGGTTCGAAAAGAGGGGCATGGCTCTATCAGTTTAACGACAACAACTACCGAAAGGATACAAAATTTAAATTGTAACGATATGCTCGAAACGCTAAAAGCAGAGGTATTTCAGGCCAACCTCGACCTGGTTCAACATGGCCTGGTCATTTTTACCTGGGGAAATGTAAGTGCCATCGACAGGCAGAGTGGGCTGGTTGTCATAAAGCCTTCGGGGGTTTCGTACAGCGAAATGCGCGAAGAGCATATGGTAGTGGTTAATCTTGACGGCAAAGTGGTGGAGGGAAAACTGAAACCTTCGTCCGATACGGCAACCCATCTGGTACTTTACAAGGCTTTCTCCGACATAGGCAGTGTGGTTCACACCCACTCCACCTATGCCACGGCATGGGCACAGGCCGGTGTCGATTTGCCCAATATCGGAACTACGCACGCCGACTACTTTTACGAAGATATCCCCTGTACAGCAGCTATGTCGAAAGAGGAGGTCGAAGGAGAGTACGAAAAGGAGACCGGCAATGTGATTGTACACCGTTTTGCAGATATGAATCCCAACTATACACCGGGTGTCCTTGTGAAGAACCATGGCCCCTTTGCCTGGGGAAAAGATGCCCACGATGCCGTGCATAATGCGGTAGTACTTGAGCAAGTGGCAAAAATGGCCTACATTGCCCTGGGTATCAATCCCGGACTGCAAATGAACCGGGCTTTGGTCGAGAAACACTTTAACCGCAAACATGGCGCAAGCGCCTATTATGGGCAATGAAACAGTGTAACAGTGTAACAGTGTAACAGTGAAGCAAGAAAACAATAATTAATTAATCAGTTAATACATTACAATTATGGCATTTCAGGATTTAGAAGTATGGTTTGTTACAGGAGCTCAGCTTCTGTACGGAGGCGACGCGGTGGTAGCAGTAGATGCCCACTCAAACGAGATGGTAAAAGGATTGAACGAATCGGGCAATCTACCGGTAAAAGTGGTGTATAAAGGGACAGCCAACTCTTCGGCCGAGGTTTCGGCCATTTTCCGTGCTGCCAATGGCGACACCAAGTGTGTGGGTGTGATCACCTGGATGCACACCTTCTCGCCCGCCAAGATGTGGATTCACGGGTTGCAGGATTTCAAAAAACCGCTGTTACATCTGCATACCCAGTATAATGAGGAGATTCCCTGGGCAACCATGGATATGGACTTCATGAACCTCAACCAGAGCGCCCACGGCGACCGTGAGTTTGGTTTTATCACCAGCCGTCTCCGCAAACCCCGCAAGGTAGTGGTAGGGTACTGGAAGGATAAATCGACCCATCACAAGATTGCCGTTTGGATGCGGGTTTGCGCTGCCTGGGCCGATGCACAGGATATGCGGATTATCCGTTTTGGCGACAACATGAACAATGTAGCCGTAACCGACGGTGACAAGGTGGAAGCCGAAATCCGTCTGGGCTATCATGTAGACAACGCCCCCATTGCCAAACTGGTGCCCTACGTAGAAGCCGTTACCGAGGCCGAAATCGACACCCTGGTGGCTGAGTATGAAAGGCTGTACGATTTTGCTCCCAATGCTGCCAAAGGGGGCGAAATGCACCAATATGTACGCAGTGCCGCTGCCCAGGAGATCGGGTTGCGTCGCTTCCTCCAAGAAAAAGGCGCCAAAGCCTTCACCACCAGTTTCGACGAACTCGAGGGGATGAAACAGCTGATGGGCTTTGCCTCACAGCGTCTTATGTCGGAAGGATACGGTTTCGGAGCCGAAGGCGACTGGAAAACGGCCGCTCTCTGCCGCACCATGTTTGTGATGGCCCAGGGATTGCCCGGCGGCTGCTCTTTCATGGAAGATTACACCCTTAATTTCGACGGAAAAAACAGCGCTATTCTGCAGGCCCACATGCTGGAAGTATGCCCCGACATTGCTGCTGCCAAACCGCGTGTTGAAGTGCACTATCTGGGTATCGGCGACTCGGGTACCTGTGCCCGTTTGGTATTCCAGGCTCATGAGGGCGCCGGTATTGCCTGCACCGTTGTCGATATGGGCAACCGCTTCCGGATGATTGTAAACGATGTCGATGTAAAGAAACCCAAAGCCCTGCCCAAACTGCCTGTGGCTTGTGCATTGTGGGTTCCGAAACCCGATTTCGAAGTGGGCGCAGGTGCATGGATTCTGGCCGGTGGAACCCACCACTCCAGCTTCTCGTATGCCCTTACCCAGGAGTATATGGAAGACTACGCCGAGATTGCCGACATGGAGATGCTGGCAATCGACGAGAAGACTACCATTCGCGGGTTCAAACAGGATATCCGCAACAACGAAGTGTACTACATGTTAAATAAAGCCCTCCGTTAATCATGAAAAAGTATGTAATCGGATTAGACTACGGAACCGATTCGTGCCGGGCATTGGTTGTCGACGCGGCAACCGGTGCCGAACAGGCATCGGCGGTGAAGTACTACCCCCGGTGGGCCAAAGGGCTCTATTGCCATCCTACGGCCAACCAGTACCGTCAGCACCCCTCCGACTATGTGGAGTGCCTTGAAGGTGCCGTGAAAGAGGCCCTTGCCAAGTGCGACCCTTCGGTTGCGCCCAATGTGATCGGAATGTCGTTCGATACCACCGGATCGACTCCTGTCTTTACCGACAAGAATGGCACTCCCCTCTCGCTGTTGCCCGAATTTGCCGAGAATCCCAATGCCATGTTTGTATTGTGGAAAGACCACACGGCCATTAAAGAGGCAGCCGAAATCAATGCTCTCTCTGCCAAATGGGATATCGACTACACTGCTTACGAAGGAGGTATTTACTCGTCGGAGTGGTTCTGGGCCAAAGTGTTGCATGTACTCCGTGCCGATAAAAAGGTGCGCGAAGCCGCCTATTCGGTGATTGAGCATTGCGACTGGCTTCCCGCGCTGCTTTGCGGTGAAACCCAGCCCGAAAAGGTAAAACGAAGCCGTTGTGCAGCAGGACATAAAGCTATGTGGCTCGAGGCATGGGGCGGTCTTCCTTCGGAGGAGTTCCTCACCGCGCTCGATCCGCTGTTGAGCGGCTACAGAGATCGGCTCTTCCGCAACACCTATGCCAGCGACACCCCGGTGGGCAATCTCACTGAAGAGTGGGCTAAACGATTGGGCCTTACCACAAAAGTTGTTGTAGGCGTGGGCGCTTTCGACTGCCATATGGGTGCAGTCGGAGCCGAAGCGGTTCCCAACTCGCTGGTTCGCGTAATCGGAACCTCCACCTGCGATATTCTGGTGGCCTCGAGCGAGGAGATGGGTAACAAGTTGGTAAGAGGCATCTGCGGTCAGGTCGACGGTTCGGTCATCCCCGGCATGATGGGTCTGGAGGCGGGTCAGTCGGGTTTTGGCGACATCTATGCCTGGTTTAAACGGGTATTGGCGTGGCCCATTGAAGAGCTGATTGGAAAAAGCAGCCTATTAGACGAAGCCACCCGAAAAAAGCTGGTCGACGAAGCGCTCGACCGGATGATTCCTGTGCTTTCGGATCAGGCTGCAGCCATTTCGCCCGAAGAGAGCGCGGTGATAGCCACCGACTGGATGAACGGACGCCGTACCCCTGATGCCAGTCAGCTGGTACAGGGATCGATTGCCAATATTACCCTCGGTACCACGGCACCCATGATTTTCCGTGCACTGGTAGAGGCTACAGCCTTTGGATCGAAAGCCATTGTCGATCGCTTCCTAGAAGAGGGGGTCAGGATTGAAAGTGTAATTGGTATCGGTGGTATTTCGTTGAAATCGCCCTTCGTAATGCAGACTATGGCCGATGTCCTCAATATGCCCATCAAGGTGGCAAAAAGCGAACAGGCCTGTGCCTTTGGTGCCTCGATGTTTGCTGCCGTTGCAGCCGGTGTGTATGGCAAGGTAGAAGAAGCACAAAAAGCTATGGGACAAGGATTTGCCAGCGAATACAAGCCCAATCCCCCCATGGTAAAAGTCTATGCCGAGCTCTACAAGAGCTACCAGAAACTGGGACAAATCACCGAAGAGGCCTTCTACAAAACCCTCTAAACAAAAGCTCATTATCGGGGTATCTACCCTGTGTACTGAAACGTCCGGACTGCACTTTTGCAGCTCCGGACGTTTTTTCTGAAAAATCTTGCTTTTTCATAGAAATAATCTTTGTTAAATCCTGAAAAAGTGTCTTATTTTGATTGGGCACAACCACTTATACTTTCGTTCCATTCTTCAACTAACCCTCAAATCTCTTCCCTATGAAATGGTTCCCCCTTCTGGCATCCCTGCTTCTGTTACTGGCAGCATGCAATGCCGAACCCTCCGAAAGCGGACAGAACTTCAACTTCGACTGGCAGTTTCACCTTGGTGATACCACGGGTGCCGAAAAACCGGGTTTCGACGATTCGTCTTGGCGAACACTCGATCTTCCCCACGACTGGAGTGTGGAAGAGGGATTCAGTGCCGATAAAGCCAGCTGCACCGGCTATCTGCCGGGAGGTATCGGCTGGTATCGCAAACGGTTCGAGGTTCCGGCCTCCGACAGCACCAAACAGCTCTTTGTCCATTTCGGGGGCATCTACAACAACAGTGAGGTGTACATCAACGGCCATTTGTTGGGCAAGCGGCCTAACGGCTACGTAGAACTCCGGTACAACCTTACCCCGTACCTGCAATTCGGGGCCGAAAATGTGATTGCGGTAAAGGCCGATCACACGCTCGATGCCGACTCGCGCTGGTACACCGGTTCGGGTATCTACCGTAAGGTATCGCTCATCAAAAAAGCGGCCGTCCACATTCCCCGCTGGGGCGTTTATGTGGTTACCCCTGAGGTATCGGCCCAAAAGGCCACAGTAGTGGCTCATGTGAAGGTAACCCAACAAGGTTCCACGGCTCAACCTCTCCAACGGGAGTCGGTTCTCACCGCACCCGATGGCAAGAGCTTTCAGCAGAAGAGCTCTCTTTCCGTTGCCCCGGGCGACACGCTCTCTACCCCGGTAACGCTGGAGGTTGCCTCTCCCCTCTTGTGGGATACTGAAACCCCCAATCTTTATACTCTGGTCACCCGCGTGGCCGACACTTCGGGAGTGGTGCTCGACGAGGTGACTACCCGTGTAGGAATCCGTTCTATCGTCTTCGATCCCGACAAGGGCTTCTTCCTGAACGGGAAAAACATGAAGTTTAAAGGGATCTGTCTGCATCACGATGCCGGTACGCTGGGTGCCGCCGTTCCCCGTGCGGTTTGGGAGTTCAAACTGGAAGTATTGAAAGAGATGGGATGTAATGCCATCCGCTGCAGCCACAACCCCTATGGAGCGGAGTTCTATGATGTCTGCGACGAAAAGGGTTTCCTGGTGATGGACGAAGCGTTTGACGAGTGGGAATTTCCCAAGAAAAAGTGGGTCACCGGCTGGAATCAGGGCCCTCCGAGTTATCAGGGATATGCCCCGAATTTCAACGAGTGGGGTGTAACCGATCTAGCCGACATCGTCCGCGAAAACCGGAACCACCCCTCTATCATTATGTGGAGTATCGGCAACGAGATTGACTACCCCAACGATCCCTATTCGCATGAAGTGCTTGATGGTAAGAACCCCCAGACCCGTGCGCTCTTTGACAAAGAGCTGCCCCACGGAAGCCGCCTGGGTATCATCGCCCGCCAACTGGCTGCTGTGGTGAAAGATCACGACACCACCCGTCCGGTAACCGCCGGACTTGCCTCTGCACTGATGTCGAATGCCACCGGTTATGCCGAAGCGCTCGACGTAGTGGGCTACAACTACCAGGAGGCACTCTATGCCGACGACCACGCCAAGTATCCCACCCGCCCTCTCTACGGCAGTGAAACGGGGAAAACCCTGGGTTCATGGCGGTCCGTCACCGACAACGAATACATCATGGGGCAGTTTCTCTGGACCGGGCTCGATTTTCTGGGCGAAGCCGGTCGTTTCCCCAGAGCCCGTAATGCATCGGGGCTGATAGATCTGGGCAGCTATCCCAAGCCGGGCTTCTACCAGCGTCAGGCACTCTGGAGCGATAAGCCCATGGTCTACATCGGCACAAGTCCCGCACAACGAGGCGCCAACCTCCCCGAAGGCAAACGCAACCTGGGGCAGGTGATTCCCTACTGGAACTGGGAGCCCGACATGCCCGTCCGGGTAACCGCCTACACCAATTGCGAAGAGGTTGAACTCTTCCTCAACGACAAATCGTTAGGAGCGCTCAAACTGGCCGATTTCGAAAATCTGGCTCCCACCTGGAACGTTCCCTTTGCTGCCGGCACCCTGAAGGCTGTGGGCAAACAGGGCGGAAAAGAGGTGGCCTCCTATATCATCCAGACAGCCGAAGCCCCTGCACAGCTGGTGGCCACGCCCAACCGAACCGAAATGAAGGCCGACCGTCGCGACGTAGTCCATATTGATGTAAGCCTCACCGATGCCAACGGCATTCTTTGCTACGACGCACAGCTTCCCATCACCTGCACCGTATCGGGATCCGCACAACTGCTCGGTATCGAAGATGCCAACCACGACAACGTAGAAAACTACACCGACAACACCCAAACCTCCTTCCACGGCCGCGTGAGAGTCTACATCGGCAGCCTCGACCGCACCGGAAAAGCCACTGTAACTTTTACGGCACCGGGAATGAAAGAGGAGAAAGTACTGCTGAAAGTGCTCTAGTGCTCTAGTGCTCTAGTGCTGCGCTTCGCGCAATGCTCTAATGCTCTAATGCTCTAATGCTCTAATGCTCTAATGCTGAACGCCGGGATCTCTTTGAGATTCCCGGCGTTCGGATTTTTAAGCAATAAGTTGTAGGTTATAATGATTGTCACTCACAAATTCCTTCTCGCACTTGCGCAAAACAAAGCATTGACCATTCACCATTAACAACTAACTCTTTGCTTTTCGCTCGAAGCGCAGCATTAGAGCATTAGAGCATTAGCGGAATTACAAACGTTGTCAGCGACTGCGCAGGCGCTGCGTAGAGTAGGGCGTTTCCGCGGGAGGTGATGTCGGTGATCGGGGTGCAGGATTCGGTTTCGCTGGTGCGGAAGGCTTCTGTTTTTCCGGTTGTGGAACCAAACGCGGAGAGATCGAGGCGGAATCGCTGTTCGGCACGGGAGGTGTTCAGGCAGGCTACTACCAGCTCTTTGTTGTTGGGATTGAGGGCTGCCAGAACCGACTCATTGCCGGTTTCGATAAAGGTGCAGCCCTGTTTGAAAAAGCGGGTGATCTGCATCCGCACATAATAATTCTTCACAATTTCGTAGGCCTGGGTCTTGAAATTGCATCGCATCAGACACCAGGTGTCGTTTCCCTCCTCCATCAACTGCCAGTCGAGCCATGCCTGTGGTCTCATGATTTGCAGATCCTGAAACTGTTTTCGAGCCAGAAGCAGGTTGCTCTGCAACCCTCTGCCTCCGCTTGGGCCGGTCTCCGATTGCCAAAAGGGTTTTCCGATGGTTTTTACCAACTGATTCGCCTCTTCCCGTTCGGCATTGGTGCCCGAATAGGTATGCGTATTGAGTTGTCCAACCTTGTCAAGAATATCGCCTGCCGACTGATAGGCCTTCGTCACCTTAAGAAAAGAGGCAATATTGGTTTCGTCCGACGCCGAAAGAACCGTTTTCAAGCCTGTGGCTTTCAGTTTGGGGTACAAGATCCGGAGGATTTTCATCTGGGTCTCCGCATCGAAATGGCATCCCTCCTGGCTTCCCAGATAATTCCAGTAGTTCGAAGTCGATTCATTAAACGGTTCGAGCGTTTTAAAGACCAGCCCGTACTTCTCATTATAGTGTTTACACACCTCAATCAGATAATCACAAAAGGCCTCGTAATACTCCGGTTTCAGATTGTCTTTCATCGGATCCTCATGGCCGGCCGCACACCCGCTGATTGTCATCCAATAGGGAGGCGAATTCGAAAAGGCTTCAAAGACCGCATCGGGGCGTTTCGCCTTGATTTTCAGCATAAGAATCCGCTGCCCTTTATCGGCATCCCAATTGTAAGGAGCCGAGGCCGATGCTTTAAATCCCTCCATCTCAGCGCGCTTCCCCTTCCCCTTCACCATGTGGCCATCGGCATGCGAAGGATCGTCGCCTCCCCCGATGTTATAGCGGAAGATGTTCATATTGAGCTTATCGGGCGATGTGATCAGATCGACAATGCTGTCAACCCTGGCCTCATCCCAGTTGCCCACCTGAGCGGCCCACCAACAGAGCGAGCTGCCCCAACCTTCGAGGGTCTGATACCGTTTTGTCGGATCGGGCTTTACAATCCGCACCGAATCGGATGGCTCCTGAACACCCTGAACCGCCCTCGTCGCATCTGCCCACCGGTGGCCTGACCCACCGCCTGAACCGACAAAAGGGAACAGAGCGAAAAAACCGCAAAAAGAGAAACAGAAAAATTTGCCATAGATAAGATGTATAAAAGTGAGCGAACCTGAGTAAAGATACCGGATTCCCCTGAAAAATAACCGTCCCTGCCGGCAAATCTTTTTCGGCAATCTCCAGCGTACTCTTTGCCAAACCGGCTGCTGAACCGAAGAGGATACCGGCCAGATTCTGGCGTTACTATCCGGGCTTCTGATTGTATCCGGACAATCAAATCATCCCGTTTGGGCCTTTCAGAAAAGCACCTGTTTTATTCCCATAATCTCCGCATATATTTGTTGCGAATAGCGCCAAACAAAGAACCCGGATCAGCTATATAAATCGCCATAATACACAATCTGCAGCCATGAAAATTGTACAGGAAATCAGCATCCGGAATCGGAATGCCGCGCAAGATCCGCCCTTCAGGCTGCAGTTCTGGTAACGCTGACCGCATCGCTGCACTCCGGCCGGAGCGTGGCATGCAAATACCCTCTCCCAAGGGGGAAACCGCCCACTATTCCAACGCACGTCCCTCAAGTATCAATACGTGTCAACACGCAAAACGCAGTTCTACAAAGCATCAAATCTTTTACTCAATAATCCTTATGAAAACAAATAAAACCCTGATTGGCGCCCTTCTCCTTCTATTTATGATGGCAGCCAACCTGCACAATGCACTCAACAATTACGGAATCCGCGGCAACGCCTTCATGAACGGAGTCATTGCCTCCGGAAGCAGCGGAAGCGGAAGCGATAACCAAGGAAACTGGGATGCAGAGTATCCCATGGACGAATGCCAGGGAATGGAGGTCATTAAAACAAGGAAAGTCACAATTATCATTGATGGTATCCCGGTAATCGTAGATTTAACGGAAACAATAAAAGGAAACGGATCAAAACGGATATGCACTCAAGGACCAGGCGTCTGCCTGTTTGATGACCCCTCATGTTGCTTATCACGAACATTTGGTCTGTGTACTGATTAATTACCGTTATAGATTCAGATGGCAGACAGATAAAGTCAACTAGAAAAGACCTTATCTGTCTGCCATTACATATAATTAATTCACAACATCGAATAGTTATGATCAAACAGCGTATTCCTTACATTATAATTCTGTTAGTTGCGACACTGTGGTCCTGCAACAATATGAGCCGGGAAGAGAAACAGAATGATGCCATTCGTAAAAGCATCTACAATATTTCTAAACGGCTGATAAACCCGGACAGTATTCCGTCACTGGAACCCTCAGGGGACTTTCCTATTGAGATACGGTTACCGGACAACCATGTACTATTCAATCCTTCCGACGCGATTGAGGTTAGTCATTACCTGGCACTTGAAACAAATGAAAACATACTGATGAGTCAGATTTCGGAAATCCGATTCTATGACAAGAGGATATTTCTTAGAGACAATTCCAGAAAAGTAATTTTCATTTTCGATGAAACAGGAAGATTTGTACAACAAATTCGGCACAATGGAAACGGACCGGGCGAATATAATCGCATCATGTCTTTTATAGCATACAATCATCAGGTACTTGTATATGATGATATAAACAAAAAGATTCACTCCTATTCGTACGACGACAAATGGCTTTGGTCTAAGGATATGGCCATAATGTTTAACTCTTTCGAAATACTTCCGGATGGCAAGTGGTTTTTGTATACGGGAAGCTTCCGTAACGAGTATTATCCCGAAATCCAAGACCATGAGTTTCTCCTTGGATTCCCCGACAGCCTGATTAACCACAAAGTCTTTGCGCGAAGCAAGGGAGAACAAAATATGGCAGCGGCAACCATTCACGCACTCTATCCATATGAAGACACCCTTCTCTTCCGACAAAATTATGGACATACTATCTACCAACTCGCCCCGAACGAACAAATCAAACCTCGCTACAAAGTTCTTTTCAAAAAATTTGTCACGGAAGAGGCACTACAGAATGCCCATCCGGGAAATAACTACAGAGAAATTGTCGCAGAAGGGTATCAATTTTTAACAGGGAAATGGCTGGAAACAGATAAATATGCGATGTTTTCCTATCCCTATTATAACAGAGAGTTCAAAGGGACTTTTATTGCCGAATGCTTTTACTCGAAAGAACAAAGAAGTGCATTCACATTCACTTCCACATTGCAGAACCATCCGTTTTTGGAATATGCAACACCCATAACAACCTATCAAGACTTATTTGTATCTGTACTCTGGCCTCATAAAATTCTGGAAAGGAAAGAGAAGATAATTCTACAAAGCGCCGACAACCCCGAAGTGCTCCGTATCCTAAACCAACTCAAAGAGGAAGACAATCCGGTGTTGATGTTCTTCAGAATAAAAGAAAACTGCATACTATTCTAATCAGGATTTCTATCTCGCAAAACCACCCCAATGGAACATACGAAAACAGACATCCTCTCTGACCCAAAATCTATCCGAAAAATCAAAGGAACATCACTCTGTCGGCCAATTGCAGAAAATAGTCGTTCGACCAAATTTCCAATTCGCCGGGATTCTGCACAAAGGGAAGAACATCGGCTTTGACTCTGGAAATATCGGTGGATCCAAGTTTCTCTCTTAGCATCAATACAAATTCATCTTTGCTTACACTCTGTCCGTTAAACTCCTTTGTTCTCTCCTGAAAGTGTGAGAAATCTAAAGGAACTCCCTGCCTGACATACCATTCAAAATCATACCAATCCCTTCCTTTCACGCGATGACTATAACTACGGAAGATAAGCGCATGCATTTTCCCTGCATAGAGAGACGGTAGTGATAAGCACTGAGTCATAAAAGAGAAGGGGCTCAACGAAAGCTTCTGTTCTGTAGCGAATCCCAAAGGAGGGTTAATATCGACCTCTATTTTAACTTTCATCTCTTTCTCCGTTCTGAAGCGCAAATCGTAAAACTCCGAATGATCTTTAAGGAATGCTGACTCAACCTTAGTCTGTGCAAGCTTCTGTTTACGAACAATCAAAACATCACGACCTGCAGCCTTAAATTCCTCAATAATAGAAGAAAAATAGTTCTCAAGTTGAAAAGTTTCATCCTTCTCAAGTAAGGAGAAATCCATATCTTCAGAAAATCTGGGTAAACCATGAAAGATCCTCAAACAAGTGCCGCCATAAAAGGCCGCCCTTTCGAAAAATCCACCACGATATAGCCCTGCCAGAGTAATCTCCTGCATTACTTCTTGAATGGCATTTCGTCGTTGTTCGCCACTTTTCATGTCATGCCTCGAGAGCATCAGATCGAATAAAGTCATCGGGATAATCGTTTTAGCAACCATTTCAAATTGGTCTGTTTCTTACCTGTAATCAGACACTGCTCAATCACTGAAGGATTCATCTGTACTAAGGCTGAGGTGTCGAACCGAATATCTTTTTCCAGGTAGATCTCCAGAGCCTTCAAAGATTGCAATTTTAGACGGGGGGTTACAACAAGTAAATCACAAAGAGCCTTTTCGGGCGTAGCAATCAGGAAGGGATAGTGATTATTCGCGAATTGTTGACATATACCTATCGGATAGTAGGCGTCACTAACCGTAACAAACTCAAAGCGGCCAAGTGGAGTATCATAACGCTTTAAACGATTTACGGTCATAGACCGCACAGTATAAACCCGTTCCGGGATTAACCCATAATAACGTAAAGCACTCTCCAGTGAAACATAGGAGGGCCCATATAAGTGATTGGCAATTAACTCTTCTGAAAGCATTTGTCTGCTAACCCCCGACGATACCACATACAAGCCGCGTTTGAGGCGGACAATCTTCCCCTCCTGTTCAAGACGAGCAATCTTGTTGTGAGGCGAGCTATAGTCAGCAAAAAGCGAACGCAAAACGCCTGAATCGACAGGTACAATCCCAAGCTGTTCGAGCAACTCCATTCACTAATTTTTTGGCAAATATATATCTATTTTCGCACAGTTATTACCAAAGTTTTCAATTATCCACGCAAAAACGGATAGTATTAGCACCACATTCCCACGTCAAATCGCATAAACAGGAATCGGGATTAACAGAAACCCTAATACGATTGATCGCGAACAACACGCTTCCCAAGGGCATGAGTCTAGGATAGCATTCAAATCGACCAACAAATCATCCCGTTTGGGCCTTTCAGAAAAGCACCTGTTTTATTCCCATAATCTCCGCATATATTTGTTGCGAATAGCGCCAAACAAAGAACCCGGATCAGCTATATAAATCGCCATAATACACAATCTGCAGCCATGAAAATTGTACAGGAAATCAGCATCCGGAATCGGAATGCCGCGCAAGATCCGCCCTTCAGGCTGCAGTTCTGGTAACGCTGACCGCATCGCTGCACTCCGGCCGGAGCGTGGCATGCAAATACCCTCTCCCAAGGGGGAAACCGCCCACTATTCCAACGCACGTCCCTCAAGTATCAATACGTGTCAACACGCAAAACGCAGTTCTACAAAGCATCAAATCTTTTACTCAATAATCCTTATGAAAACAAATAAAACCCTGATTGGCGCCCTTCTCCTTCTATTTATGATGGCAGCCAACCTGCACAATGCACTCAACAATTACGGAATCCGCGGCAACGCCTTCATGAACGGAGTCATCGCCTCCGGAAGTACAGGAACATCCACGGGGATATACGGTTATGGACCTAACTGCTGTCTTGTTGAGGAACCATGCAAATTGTGGATAATTGACGGCGAAATAAGTTTCACACCGGGAGTTGGCGGAGAATACATTCCCGGAGCTAAGAAATTGTGTAACAAAAGCACAGCTGAGAAGCCCTGTTCGCCCGGTTCAGCTTGTTACGTTGACAACGAAACCGTTTGTCATTCAGTTCTCTAAGTAGCACAGATGGAGGTAGAAGGGGGTTGCTATCATATTCCCTTCTACCTCTGTCTTGACGCATCACACATAACGCATACCATCAAACAACTATGAAGCATTCATTAATTCCCACTATACTAATTCTGTTATTGGCAATGGTTGCCTGTAAAAACAAACCGAAATTGTCGTTTTCAGAGGTAGAAAATTTACGAACGATACAGGTAGATCCTGATCAGGCTCAAGTCACCGGACTCGCATCAGAAATATTTTCCCACTACTCTTTTGTCCCTTTGGAGACAACTCTGAGTTCCCTCCTCGGATCGGTCGATGAACTGATTCTTTACAACAAGCATTACTATATTTTAGACAAGCTATCGAAGTCCATTTTCGTCTTTGATCTCACCGGGCAGTATCAATTCAAGATTTCGGCTTTGGGACATGGTCCGGGAGAATATCTGGAGTTGAGAAACATCTACATCGACAGACAACAAGGCTGCATTGCAGCCATGACAGGACTCAAAGTGCTTTACTATAGGCTTGAAGACGGTCGGTTTGTGAAAGAGGAAAATTGCAAAGGCAAAGAGCCCGAGGCCTTGATAACCAGTGATACCTTTTGCTCCTATGGGTACAATATATACCTCAATGGGGCTGTGCATAATCTCAAAACCTTCACTCCTACCAAGAGCCTAAACGAATATTTGCCTATTAACAAGGAATTCAAAGGATTTGCTACCCGAAACAATCGTTTTAGTTCAAGAAATGAAACGAATACCCTGTACTTCAACGATTTTTTAGGTGATACCATCTATCAGATAACCCCTACAAAACTACTTGCCAAGACCTATGTAGATTTCGGGAAGAAGAAGATTACACCCGATTGGATCCAAAAACTCGGACAAGAACCGGAGCTCAGCTTTATCTACAAATCACCCTATTGTACATTAGTGTCCGATTACTTTGAGACAGAATCCGTGTTAGGCTTTCAATATGTCTATAAGGGAAGGTATTATTTCTACTATGCGTCAAAAAAGAGGCCCTATGTTTACCATTACAAATCCTGGAAAGACAACATCGCTTTTGGTTTTGTACCCGACAAAACATTGTTTGCCACAGACTCGTGCCTCATCGCATGGATTCCGACAAGCCAACTCAGAGAGGTGGCAAAACTCATTTCGGAGAATAAAATTACTGTCGAAACCAATCCGGGCATAGTCAAATACACCGAAATCCTGCAAACACAAGGCTTAGACAAAATAGCCGAAGATGCCAATCCTGTGTTATTCCTGATGCACTTTAATGAAAACTTCCGATAACAAGCATCTTCTGTCTCCCATAATGAATGTTTTGATAACATGACGAGATGATTCAATAAGATTTACAATTCGAGAACGATATGAAAACCACTGCCCTGTTATGGATTTCGCTGGTTGCAGCTATATTCTTTTGTATGGTTCTGTTAATCACAAGGAGCGTACAACCTAAGGAGCTGGTGCTCCCCAAAGAGGAGCTGCAGGAGAAGCTGGTGTTACAATCGTTTGGTTTTACCGATTTTCGCATCGATAGTACGTGCCTCAACGCGTTGGACAAAGAGCCGGTAGTATGGTCGGAATTGACCCGAAGCCCCAAGCTGGTGTTTCGGTTCTCCGAAACCATGTGCGATGTCTGTTATCTAATGGAATTGGAGTTGCTGAAGAGTTACGCATCTGCCATCGGCATAGAGAATATCGTGGTGCTGGCAACCTTCGAAAGAGAGCGTGACGCCAAGCTCTTCAGAGACCGAAACCATATTCCTTATCACTTCTTTAACCTGCCACAGGGAGCGATTAACGCGGAGATTGAAAATTCCGCCTACCCCTATCTCTTTGTTGCCATAGGCGATACGGTAAAGTATTTCTTTATTCCCGAAAAAAAGGCCCCGGGAATGTCGGAGGAGTACTACAAGCGAATGTGTATGCTCTTCCGGGAAAAAACAGCGGAACAAGAGAACAGCACGCTGATCTTCAATAGAAAAACCTTCAACCTGGGTACGCTGAAAAGTAAGGAAAAAGTCAAGGTGCCGGTATTTATCCTCAACCGATCCGAAAAAAACTGGGAAATCACCGATGTGTCGAGCACCTGTGGCTGCACCGCCGTCTCAACCGGTTCAAAGCTGGTTTCGCCCGGAAAATTAGGGGAAATCTGGATCACCTATTCGGCAAAAGAGCCGGGCGTGTTCTTACAAAAAGTAGCCATCACCTCAACGCACCCAAACAGCCCCCACTACATAGTGATAAAAGGAGCTGTACAATAAAAGAGCTGTAGAAAACAAAAAGCGATGGCGTGATTTGGAAATTCATCCACATCACGCCATCACCCCTCACGCATCAATCAGCAACACCTAAACACTACTGCTTCAAACCAACAGAAAACCAATCATTAAAGCACTAGAGCACTTGAGCATTAGAGCACTAGAGCACTAGAGCACTAAAGCACTAGAGCACTAGAGCACTAGAGCACTAGAGCACTAAA
>CAYVJA010000030.1:0-30444 GCA_964451605.1 uncultured Bacteroidales bacterium
TAGCCACAGAATGCGTCATATAAAATGCCAGAAACTTTCCCGCCATCAGCAAAATCGACCCTGCAAGAATCAATCCCTGCACCCGCTGCTTAATCAACCCCTCATCACTCATAACTACACATAATTATTGTGCTCTGGTGCTCAAGAGCTCTGGTGCTCAAGTGCTCTGGTGCTTCGAAGCGCATGCGCGCTTCGAGTGCTGCGCTTCGCGCAAAAAAAATATAAACGCGCAAGCGCGGAAGCCCCTTTTTTATTCGCGCGAAGCGCAGCACTTGAGCACTTGAAGCGCGCCAGCGCTTCGAAGCACCAGAGCATTTGCGCGCAGCGCATTGGTTTCTGCGATAACAAAACCCTGTCGGATGCGTTTGCGGAGAATGTCCGAATACAAACCGACAGGGTTAGATAACCTGGCCGACGATGGCTGAAACCGCACCGGCCAAACAGGATCGTTTATTTTACATATGGGGCTGCGTTCAGGAAGTCGTAGCTTACTTTCACGCTCTCCAAGGGAGGGAGATCGTATCTTTCCACCTCAACGTACCAGTCTTTCATGCCTTGTGCATAGGCGGCTTCGAATATGGGGGCAAAGTCAAGCTCGCCGCTCTTCCCAATCTCTTTCTCATCCTTGATGTGCAGTACAGGGAAACGACCGGCATAATTCTTCAGGTACTCAACGGGATTGGCTCCTCCCTTGGCTACCCAATAGACATCCATTTCGAAGAAAACGTGATCTTTGCTGGTATTCTTGAGCATGAAATCGTAGATGACCTCTTCGCCGATTTTCTTGAATTCAAAGTTGTGGTTGTGATAACCAAACTTCATGTTGGCACCTGCAGCATTGAGACCAATGGTGTAGAAATAGTCGCAATACATCTTGATGTCGTCAAGAGTGGTCTGATCGTTGACCGGCATGAAGGGCTGAACCATATACTTGCATCCGGCTTCGGCATGCGTCTCGATGGCTTTACTCCACCAATCCATGATTTCGCCCTCTTTCTCCTTGTTAAAGGCCTGACCCAGGTGGGCGCTGGTAATTTTCATCCCCAAATCTTCGCACGCTTTTTTGAATTCTGTGGGACCCAATCCATAAATCTTTCCGTTTGCGTACGATGCGGTTTCGATATTGACGTACCCCATTTTCGAAACGGCCTCAAGTACCGGGAGGATTCCCTTGTCGTTGATGTCGTCGCGAAGAGAATAGAGTTGAAGCCCAATCGGCTTTTTAGCGGGTGTTGCACAGGAGGAGAGAAGATTGCTTCCCAGAAGGCCTCCGGCAAGAAGCATGGATGATGATTTCAGAAAGTCGCGTCTGTTTGCCATATCGGTTAGAATTTCGGGTTTTGTGAATGATACGCTGAATTTTGTCGAATAGAACAAATCTAAGGTTTTTTTTAAAAAGGTGTTACAAATTGGAACGACTTTTTAGTTCTACCTCGTTTCTTTCCCCTTTTATCGGGTGTATGCGCCGCTTTATGTACCTTTGGAACAAAATAACAGGGGTGTATGGAAACTCGGAAAATATATGCATTGGGCGAAACGGTATACGACCTGATCTTCGAAAAGGGAAAGGTTACCTCGGCTGTGCCGGGGGGAGCTACCCTGAACAGCTCGGTTTCGTTGGGCCGTTTGCACCAGCCTGTCTATTTTGTGGGCGAATATGGGTGCGATTTGTTAGGCAACGAGGTGGATGGTTTCCTGAAACAGAATGGTGTCGATACCCGGTTTGTGTATCGTCACACCGAGGGCGCAACTTCGATTGCCATTGCCTTTCTGGATGAAAAAAGGAATGCTTCGTATAATTTTTACAAACAGCCCCCTTCTTCGCGAATGCAAGGCCCGCTGCCCCAACTTACCCCCGGCGATGTAGTCCTTTTTGGATCTTTTTTTTCAATAGCGCCCGAGTTGCGCCCCTCTATTGTACCGCTTGTGCAATCGGCACGTGAGGCCGGAGCCCTGGTGGTATACGATCCCAATTTCCGTTTGGCACATAAGCGCGAGTTAGAGACCATTCGCCCCTTTCTGCTGGCGAATTTTTCGATGGCCCATCTGGTACGGGGATCGGACGAAGATTTCTTCCATATTTTCGGAGCGCAGAGTGCCGATGAGGCGGCTACAGCATTGGCTCCCTATTGTAAATGTCTGGTTTATACGGCCAGTTCGAAAGGTATTGAGGTCCGGACGCCTGGTTTTTCGGGCAGCTTTTCTGCGCAGTCTATTGTGCCTGTCAGTACAGTGGGAGCGGGTGATACCTTTAATGCCGGTATCATTTGGGCCCTTTTACAGTTGGGAGTTTTTCGGGATTCGTTGTGCGCGCTGGACGAAACCCGGTGGAAACAGATTGTGGCGGCTGCCACAGCAATGGCCTCGGCGGTTTGTTTGAGCTACGAAAATTATATTCCGGACGGGTTCCAGCTCTCCCTTAACCAATAGCCGGCGTCGGGGCCAGTCTGAAACAGCAGGTCCAAAACGGAGAGGTTCTCCAAAAAGCCCAGTTTCTCTTCGAAGTTTTGCGGATAGACAGGAGCGACGAAAGAGGGGTCGTGTTCTCCTTTTGTGGGGAGAATTGTGTGCCGAAAGTCGCAGATATCACTGCTGCCGGCCACATATTGCGTTGTCGGCAGGGGCTCGGCATCCAACTGCAGCAGTGAGGCAAGGAGAGAGGATATCTCCAGGTCGAGATCGAAGAGAAAAACCGGCTTCCGTTCGAAAAAGGGGAGAAGATCGTCGATATAGAAGTCGTAAAAAGGCGATTTTCGATAGGCCGACTCCAGAGCCCGGAGGTGCTTTTTTTGCCACATCATACTGTAGTCAATCCGCACTTCCCTGATGGGTATTTTGATCCGCTCCTCTCTTACAATGGGAACCGTCAGATTCAGCCTGCCATTAGCAGAAGCAATCACACATCGGTTTCGGAAAGTTTGTTTGGGATAGTTTTCGTGAGCCTCCAGAAACAGAGGGTGTCCTGATGCCCATTTCGAAAAGTATTGGATGGGTCCGAAATAGCTGATAGATAATAGTATGGGTTTAGTCATCATGCAAATCGCGGCAAATGTTACGCAAAAATAGCAAGGAAATCGGACGGGAACAGGGTGCGATTCGTTATATTCGTAGAATAATTGTGATACCCTGCTATGGAGAACCCGGAGATGCTGCCCCCCTTCTGCGAATCGCTTTCCGAACGTCCCGCCTCCCGGTTATTTCGAATAGGTCAAAGCGTGGTGGAGGTTCGGTTTCCCGCTGTAATGGGTATTCTGAATGTAACCCCCGATTCTTTTTATCCTGATAGCCGTGCTTTCAACCCAGATGAGATTGTCCGGCGTTGTGCACAGATAGTGGAAGAGGGTGCCTCATGGATTGACGTGGGAGGCTTCTCCTCTCGTCCGGGATCTGAGCTCCCTTCAGTGGAAGAAGAACTTTCGCGTTTGTGCAGGGCGCTCGATCTGATCAGGGCGCGATATCCCGACGTGCTCATTTCGGTAGATACGGCGCGTAGCGAGGTGGCTTCGCGCATGGTTCATGATTATGGTGTGGGTATGATTAACGATATCTCCGGCGGAACACTTGATGAAACGCTATTTTCTATCCTTCCCTCACTCCATGTTCCGTATGTGCTTTCGCACATCCGTGGAACCCCGCTTACTATGCAACAGGAGCCCCGATATGATGATCTGATGCGTGAAATAGCCATCTATTTTTCAGAAAAGATTGCTGAGCTGCATCATCTTGGCGTTAGCGATGTCATTATTGATCCCGGTTTTGGCTTTGGCAAAAGCTGGGAACACAATCGAATTTTGATGCAAAATCTCGCACTGTTGCGGCAGCACGGGCTGCCCGTGATGGTAGGAGTATCCCGCAAGTCGATGATCTATAAAACGCTGGGGGTTTCACCCGCCGAGGCATTAAACGGAACCACAGTGGCGCATGTCTTTGCTCTGTTGCGGGGTGCCGACTTTTTGCGGGTTCACGATGTGAAAGCCGCCATGGAGTGTGTTGCGCTTACGGAAGCTTTTCGCTGACAGGTTTCAGGAGAACTCCCCGGTTGGTCTTACCGTTAATCAGAACCGACATGGGTGAGCCAAAGCGAATGTGACTAACATGCGCATCCCGGTACATTTCAGGTGCATCCTTCAGGAATTCCAGATCGATAAAATCGTCACGGGTGGTTTGATTGATGGTAAAGTAGCCCACTTTGAAACTATTCAGGTGCTGAAAAAAGTGCGATCCCTGGCTGGGATCCATATGATATCCGGGGAACCCTGTTTCAATCACAAGACGGGCTTCCGAGATTTGCACCCATTTTACCGGGATGCCCATCGAGAAGTCGGAGGTACCCCATCGTCCCGGTCCAATCAATACATAGTTGCGTTTTTCTTTCACCATGCGGGCGTTTAACATGGCCAGGGTTTCGATAATTTTGCCTACTGGTACCGAGCGCAAATCTTTGTCTCTAACCCATATACAATCGAGCAGGGTGTCGATGCGTCCATTCCCCGACGATTCGGTTGAGGAGGCAAGAATTCTGCTGGCAGGAATTTGATGGAACGCAACATTAATGGCTTGCTCTTCCTGGGGAATAGGCCGGATCTGCAACAGATGGAAGATGCGCGGATTATTCTTGTTTGTGTTAAGTTGTACCGCGAATTCAATCTCCACATCGCTTCCCATCTCTCTCCTGCCCATCGAGAGCAACTCCTTGAGAATCTCGGGCAGAGGAAAGGTTCCGTGAAGAAGCATATTGTTGAAAGTAATCACTCGTTTCCCCGGAAAGAGCACCCCGTCGGTGAGCGTTTGTGTTTCGAAGTTGTAAGTTGATGCCACCCATTTCAGGCTACCGTCGGGTTCGGCATCGGAGATGGTGAGCCGGGTGAGATTCTGATCCTCGCACACCGAAGGTTCGAAGGGTTTGGCCTGATCGAGCGCATAAAAGTATTTCTGCGTTTCACGTAAGGCTGTCTGAGGGTTGGAGAGTTGCAGCAGATGTTTGGGATAGCGGGGCGAGAAGCGCAAACCCGTCCCTCCCTCTACGATGTATTTGCCCAGTCCGAATCCGATAAAGGCTACCCCTTCGTTGGGCTTTTCTTTGCCTACCGGGTAATGGTTTATGGAGCGGGCCACGCCCGAACAGGCCGGATAGAACCGGTTTCCGTAAAAACTGCCACATACCTGTTGCAATATAATAGCCATCTTCTCCTCCTCGGGCGAGTTGGATGACGCCTGCATATAGGCCTTGCTCCCCGAGAAATAGACCGAAGCATAGATCCCCTTAATGGCTTGCGCTACATCCCTGGCAAATTGATCACGATTGGCCGAACAGGGCACCATGTAGGTGGCATATATGCCGGCAAAAGGCTGAAAATGGGAGTCTTCCAGAAGGCTCGAAGAGCGCACAGCCACAGGAACCCGCACATCTTCCATCAGTACGCTGAGATCTTTCAGTAATGAATCGGGGAGAGAAGCCTGCAAAAAACGTTCTAAAATCTCTTCGTCGGTCAGGTTGCCATAGAGAACGCTGTCTAATAGATGGTTCTCCTCGATGAATCGGTCGAAGTAGTCGGTACTGATTACTACGGTATCGGGAATCTGAACCCGAACTCCCGGCCACCGCTCTTCCATCTGGTGTTGTTTCAGCATGGTGTCGGCAAAGGCAAGTCCTCTCGCTTTCCCTCCGATCGATCCTTCGCCGATCCGGGAAAACCGGAGATATCGGTTAAAGCGTTCACGCTGAAATTGCGCAACAATGCCTCTCCCTTTATGCAATCGGTAATGCGAGATGCCCTGAATCAAAAACTGGCGAATCTCCTGAACCGTTTCGAAGTCGCTTACCGATTTTTGTCCAAATAGCCTGCCAAGGGGAAATATCCCTCTGGCGTTCAGCCACTTGGATATGTCATTTCTTGTTGCATGGTACAGAAGAACAGGATCGGGGATGGCCTGAAGTATCTTCTGCATGGCGTTGAGATCGTCGGCTCTCGCGATGGTGCCAAGGGTTTCCGGATCCTTAAACTGAAAAGCTCCGAAGGAAAAGTTCTGTAACACAAAATGGCCGATCTCCTGTTGGATCCCAGGCGAATGTTTATAGGCAAACCCGGCATTCAGCGTCTTGGCTGCATCTGCATACCCACGATCGGACGATTGCAGAAGAATCGGCATTTCGGGATACTCTTCCCGGATGATACGGCACAATATCAATCCCGACTCGCCTTTCGACTTACTCAACAGATTTTCTTTATACCGGACATCGGAAATTACCCCCAGCAGATTCTTTTTATGTTTTTGGTAAAGCATGAGGGCAGTTTGCAGGTGATTGGCCAGAATTACCTTGGGCCTGCCTCTCATGCGCATAACCTTTTGGTGTGCATTGAGACCCTCTTTAAAGAGTTCGCCGGTTTGGGTAAAGATGATTTTGTAAAGAAGGGGAAGGTACACCGAGGCATAGCGAACCGAATCTTCGGCCAGAAGGATGGCTTGCACACCATGCGAAGTATCACTGTCGATATTCAGACGATCTTCCATCAGCTTGATGATGGCCAGCAACAGATCGGCATTGCCCATCCAGGAAAAGACATAATCGATGGCCGAAAGATCTTCGTTTTGCAAACGGAGTGAAACCTCCCGCGAAAAGTGGGTCAGTACTACTATGGGAATTCCCGGAAACTCGCTCTTCAGGGTTTGTGCCAATTCAAAGGAGTTCGAATCGCGGATACTCAACATCTCAATGATCAGGTCGATCGGCTCGCTCCTTACTATTCTGAGCGCCTCCCCGGCGGTATCGGCATGCGTAAATTCCGGAATTACACGCAGGTTGAGAGAGACATACTCATTAAAGATCTGCTCATCGATGCGGCCATCCTCTTCCAGCATAAAGGCATCATAGCTGCTGCATACCAACAACACCTTTCTGATGCGTCGAGGCATAAGCTGCTCGAATATAGCATCTTCCGAAAGGGATTCGGGCAGTAGCGGAGAGGTGGCCTCCGGGTTCATAACGCCTTGATTTCGGCTATGGTAGTGATGGGATCGGGCGAACGGAATATATAGCTGCCCACTACAAAGACGTTCACGCCGGCATCGCGTAAGCGGGGAATATTGGTGGGATTGATTCCGCCGTCAACCTCAATATAGAGCTCGGGCTTAAGACGCAAAGCCATCTGTTTGAGTCTGGCCGCTTTCTCTACCACCTGTTCAATAAAGGGTTGTCCTCCAAATCCGGGATTAACCGACATCAGTAGCACCAGGTCCAGATTGGGCAGAATCTCCTCAAGTGTACTCACAGGAGTGGCCGGATTCAGGCAAACACCGGCTTTGGCACCTGTTTCATGAATCTGCTGAACGGTTCGGTGAAGATGGCTGCACACCTCCTGATGAACAGTAATCAGATCGGCACCCGCCTTACGGAACGCATCAATATAGCGTTCGGGCCGAACCATCATTAAATGGACATCAAAGGGTTTATCGCTCTCTTTGCGCATAGCACGCAGTACCGGCAACCCAAAAGAGAGGTTGGGTACAAACGAACCATCCATAATGTCACAGTGAATCCAGTCGGCCTGAGAACTGTGAAGCATCCGGATTGCATTTCCCAAATGCAAAAAATCGGCATCGAGCACCGATACGGCGAGCAACGGTTTTGCCATGGCAGATGATTTTCTGCGAAGGTAGTGATAAACTTTCAAAAACGGCTCGTGATCCCTCCTTCCGGCGGCACCGGATCTTAGAGATAGCTTCTCAGTTTGATTACGCTTCGGGTACTCCTAAGCCGCTTGATGGCTTTGTCTTTCACCTGACGTACTCTCTCTTGCGTGAGTCCGAAAGCATCACCAATCTCTATCAGGGTTTTTGCCTCTTCGCCACCCAGACCGTAATACATCCGGATGATGGCTGCTTCGCGCGGACTGAGCGAGGCCAGCGAAGATTCAATGTCCTTTTTCAGCGATTCGCTTATCAGAATGCGATCGGGGAAAGGGTTGTCGTTATTTGATATCACATCGTAAAGCGTTCCGCCGTCGTCTTGTTGGCCCAGAGGGGCATCGAGCGAGATATGCCGTCCGGTTCCCCGATCGAGTTTTTCGACATCCCGTGTTTCGAGTTGCAGCTCTTCGGCAATCTCCGAGTCGGTAGGCTCTCTTTCGAAGGCTTGCTCTAATCTTGCTGCAGCACGATTAATTTTGTTGATGGATCCAATCTTATTCATGGGAATCCTCACCAATCGGGCCTGTTCGGAAATGGCCTGAAGAATAGATTGGCGAATCCACCATACTGCATAGGAGATGAACTTAAACCCTTTGGTTTCGTCGAATCGCATGGCGGCCTTCATAAGGCCCATGTTCCCTTCGTTTATCAGGTCGGCCAGGCCAATACCCTGATTCTGGTACTGTTTGGCAACAGAAACAACAAAACGAAGATTCGCGTTGACCAGTCTTTCAAGAGCATCCTGATCGCCTCCCCGGATCCTGCGCGACAATTCAACCTCCTCGTCAGGCGTAACCATCGAGATACGGCTGATATCGTGAAGATACTTATCGAGCGACGAATCGCTACGGTTGGTTACCTGTTTTGTTATTTTGATTTGTCTCATACTGATCGCTGGCTTCTACACTTCAATTTCTTAAGTCGGGCTATGTTACATGCAAATTATATACCACTAATAGGGTTTAATTGTTCATTAGGGAGGCAAAATCGTAGATGTTTTTTTAAAAAAGATGGATTTATTCCGAAAATAGTGTAACATTGCCAAAAATTAGCAAGAGTTCCGGCTCTCCCGGATTCCTTGCTCCTCCTCCCTCCCTTCTCATTTTTCATGGTTCTATTTTTTACCCGACACGGATTCCCCGTATCTTTTTCTCCTCTCCTATATGCATGACATTCATGATCTGAATCAAAAGTTATTGCCCGAATTGAGGCTTATTGCAAAGTCGCTCAATATTAAAAGGGTAGAATCTTTAAAAAAACAGGAGCTCATTTATCGTATTCTCGACCAACAAGCCATCGTAGAGTCGGCGCGTCAGGCAGGTAAATCGGCTCCGGCGTCGCGCGAAAAATCTTCGATTGGAAGTGTTTCCGAGGCCGCAGCCAGTATGGTAAAACGACTTTTTGTAAAGCCTTCTGTTTCTCCGGCAGCAACGTCTGCCCCGGCAACCTCTGTTGCCCCGGCGGCTCCGGCTTCCCCGCCGACTCCCGCTTCCTCTGCTGCTCCGGTTGAATCGGCAGCCAAAAGGGAAATCTCTTCGTCAGAGTCGAAACCCGGACAGTCAGCGGCTAAAAATCCCAACAAACGGAAGAAACCGATGCCTAAAAATGACGGCAAAAGGCCTATGGGCGATCCGAATCGCCCTGCTGTTCCTAATCAGCCGGTAAGAGAGAAGCCTGTGGAGGCGAAACCCTCCTCCGAAGCTCCTGTTAGACAGGGAAATATGCCTTCGTCAAAACCCGAGCGCAAAGAGTTTTCTCAAACATCGGGAGGTAACCGGGGGCACCGGAAGAGAACAGATAAAAGAGTGGGTCCCGACCAAAAACAGGTGAGGCTGCCTGCCAATCCGGCGCTCGATCTGATGGATTCTGGCGGAGCTCCGGAATCGGGATTGGTCGAGATTCCTGCGTCTACCCTGTCGGATGATGTCCGGATGACGGCTATTCCCCAGATTGCCATCGATGCACAGGAATCGGCAATTCCTGCCGTGAGTGCCTCGCCCATCGATTCGCCTCCTATTCCTCCTGCCGAAACGCCGGGTTCTGAAACCGAACTTCCTGCTTCGGATGGGGTTGTTTCCTCTCCTGAACGTGACAAAAACAATTTTCATAACCAGAAAAAAGCCAAGTTCCAGAAACCTCATCAGGGCGGAAACGCACCTCAAGTGGCTCCTGAAAGTAAAAAGGCGCCCGAAAAAGTGTACGATTTCGACGGCATTGTCTCCAGCACAGGCGTACTGGAAATTATGCCCGACGGGTATGGCTTTTTGCGTTCGGCCGATTATCACTATCTCAGTTCGCCCGACGATGTCTATGTGTCGCAGTCGCAGATTAAGCTGTTTGGTTTGAAAACCGGCGATACGGTTCGCGGTACCATTCGTCCTCCCCGTGAAGGAGAGAAGTACTTTCCGCTGGTGAAGGTCGAAGAGATTAACGGCCGTACCCCCGATTATATTCGCGACCGTATCTCGTTCGACCATCTGACCCCGCTTTTTCCTAACGAGAAGTTTACGCTGGTTCGCAGAGGTGAAACTTCGCCTAATCTCTCCTGTCGTATTGTCGATATGTTTGCCCCTATCGGTAAAGGACAGCGCGGTTTGATAGTGGCTCAGCCTAAAACGGGTAAAACCGTGCTGCTGAAGGATATTGCCAATGCCATTGCCGCTAATCATCCGGAGGTCTACATGATTGTTCTGCTCATCGACGAACGTCCCGAAGAGGTAACCGATATGGCCCGCAGTGTGAATGCCGAGGTGGTGGCTTCTACCTTCGACGAACCTGCCGACAGACATGTACGAGTGGCAAGCATTGTACTCGAAAAGGCCAAAAGGCTGGTTGAGTGTGGCCACGATGTGGTGATTCTGCTCGACTCCATAACCCGTCTGGCGAGGGCCTTCAATACGGTTCAACCCGCTTCCGGAAAGGTTCTTTCGGGAGGTGTCGATGCCAATGCGCTGCACAAACCCAAACGCTTTTTTGGCGCTGCCCGCAAAATCGAGAATGGCGGTTCGCTTACCATTCTGGCCACTGCACTTACCGAAACCGGTTCGAAGATGGATGAGGTGATTTTTGAGGAGTTTAAGGGAACCGGTAATATGGAGCTCCAGCTGGACCGTAAACTTTCGAATCGCAGAATCTTCCCCTCTGTCGATATCACCGCTTCGAGTACTCGTCGCGACGATCTCCTGATGGACAAAGAGACACTGGGACGCATCTGGGTACTTCGAAACTATCTCGCCGATATGAATTCGATTGAAGCCATGGATTTCATCCGCGACAGGTTGCAGAAAACCCAGAGTAACGAAGAGTTCCTGATTTCTATGAACGACTAGCACTCGTACACTTTCCTGAACTAACGTAAGGGCATTGCCATGCAATGTCGACGAAGTCCCGATTTATTGTAAATAGCTCTCTATCTCAAGCAGAACGGGCTTGCGGTGCACTTGAAAAGTGTCTGTTGATTTATGTTGGAAAACATAAATAATGGGGCATTTCTTTCATCTTCCGTGATTTATTATCTACTTTTGCGCTCACCATAAAAATATCAACCCATTAATCAATTTGAAAATGGCTGGAAAGAAATTTATAACCTGCGATGGAAACCAAGCGGCTGCTCATGTAGCTTACATGTTCAGCGAAGTGGCTGCCATCTATCCCATTACCCCCTCATCGACCATGGCAGAATATGTAGATGAGTGGGCAGCCAAAGGGAAGAAAAATATGTTTGGCCGTCCTGTTGCCGTGAAAGAGTTGCAGTCGGAAGCCGGTGCCGCTGGTGCGGTTCACGGTGCACTTCAGGCTGGAGCACTCACAACTACCTTCACTGCTTCGCAGGGGTTATTGCTTATGATCCCCAATATGTACAAGATGGCCGGCGAACTGTTGCCTGCCGTATTTCATGTTTCGGCACGTGCTCTGGCTTCGCATGCATTGTCGATTTTTGGCGATCATCAGGATGTGATGGCCTGTCGCCAGACCGGTTTTGCCATGCTGGCAACGGGTGGGGTGCAGGAGGTTATGGATTTGGCCGGTCTGGCACATCTGGTAGCCATCAAGTCGAGAGTGCCCTTCCTTCATTTCTTCGACGGATTCCGCACTTCGCACGAAATTCAGAAGATTGAAGTGATTTCGCAGGAAGATCTGGTTTCGCTTCTGGATCAGGAGGCTTTAGAGGCATTCCGTAACCGGGCTTTAAATCCGGAACATCCCGTCACCCGCGGTACCGCCCAAAACCCTGACATCTATTTCCAGGCCCGCGAGGCTTGCAACAGCTATTACGATTGTCTCCCCGACATGGTTGAGGAGTGCATGAACGACATCAGCCGCATTACCGGTCGTGAATATCATCCTTTCACCTATTACGGTGCCCCCGATGCAGAACATGTGGTGGTTGCCATGGGTTCTATTACCGAGGTGCTTAAAGAGGTGGTAGATTATCAGATGGCTCAGGGTAAGAAGGTGGGTGTGATCAGTGTACATCTGTATCGTCCCTTCTCTCCCAAATACCTCTTAAAGGTGCTGCCTAAAACCGTTAAACGTCTGGCAGTGCTTGAACGTACCAAAGAGCCCGGATCGAACGGAGAACCGCTTTACCTGGATGTAAAATCGGTATTTTACGGCGCCGAAAATGCCCCGTTAATTGTAGGTGGCCGTTTTGGATTGAGCTCGAAAGATACCACTCCCGCCCATGTGCTGGCTGTATATGAAAATCTGGCTCAGAAAGAACCGAAAAATAATTTCACCATCGGAATCGTCGATGATGTCACGTTCCTTTCGCTTCCCCTTCTGCCCGAGATGAATGTTTCACTTCCCGGTACTTTTCAGGCCCGTTTTTACGGTATCGGAGGGGATGGAACCGTAGGCGCCAATAAAAACTCCATTAAGATTATCGGCGAGACCACCGACAAGTATTGTCAGGCCTATTTTGCCTACGACTCTAAAAAGACGGGCGGGTTAACCGTTTCGCATCTTCGCTTTGGCGACAACCCTATCCATTCGCCCTATCTGGTGAACAGCGCCGATTTTGTGGCATGCCACGTTCCCGCCTATCTGGAGAAATACGATATGCTCAAGGGACTGCGCAAAGGGGGCACCTTCCTGCTGAACAGCTTCTGGACTCCTGAGATGACCCGCGAGAAACTGCCTGTGGCTTTCAAGAGATATCTGGCCAAAAACGAGATCAATTTCTACATTATCAATGCCACCCAGATTGCTATGGAGGTGGGATTGGGCAGTACACGAACCAATACCATTCTGCAATCGGCCTTCTTTAAGATTGCCAGCGTAATTCCTTACCAACAGGCTGTAAACGAGATGTATGCTGCTAATGCCAAGAGCTACGGCAAGAAGGGTGAGGATATTGTTAAGATGAACAATGCGGCTGTAGACCGCGGTGCCGAAGTGGTGAAAATTGAGATTCCTTCGGAATGGGCTTCTCTTCCCGAAGAGAGCCGCGAACCCCTTGCCGGCCGTTCCGAATATATCAGCCAATTTGTAGATATGGTCAACGACCAGAAGGGCGACGATCTTCCGGTGAGCACCTTTGTAAATCTTGACATGGTAGACGGTACCCTGATTCCCGGTACGGCTGCTTTCGAAAAACGCGGTATTGCCGTTGAGGTACCCGAATGGAATGTTGATAACTGTATTCAGTGTAATCAATGTGCCTATGTTTGCCCTCACGCTGTAATCCGTCCCTTCCTCCTCGATGAGAAGGAGCTGGCCGGCGCACCCGAAGGAACCAAAACCAAGAAGGCTATCGGCAAGCAACTGGCCGGTCTGGAGTTCCGTATTCAGGTGAGTGTGCTCGACTGTACCGGTTGCGGCAACTGTGCCGATGTATGTCCTGCCAAAGAGAAGGCATTGGTTATGCAACCCATCGATTCGCAGCGCGACGAGATTGCCCGTTGGGACTATATCTCGAAAAATGTTTCGTACAAAGATTCGCTTCTGCCTAAAGATCAGACTGTAAAGAACAGCCAGTTTGCACAGCCCCTCTTTGAGTTCTCGGGTGCTTGTGCCGGGTGCGGCGAAACCCCCTATATCAAGTTGATCACCCAGTTGTATGGCGACAGAATGATGATTGCCAATGCTACAGGTTGTTCGTCTATCTATGGCGGTTCGGCGCCCTCCAGCCCTTATACCACTAACTCGTGTGGCGAAGGTCCTGCCTGGGCCAATTCGCTCTTCGAAGACAACGCGGAATATGGATTTGGGATGGCTTCGGCTGTCGAGGCAATGCGCGACAGAATCCAACAAATCATGGAGGAGGCGGTGGCCAAATGTACCTGCTGCAGCGACGATATGAAAGCCCTCTTCGGTGAGTGGATTGCCAATCGTTTCGATGGAACCAAAACCCGCGAAATTACCGATAAGCTGGTTCCTCTTATGGAGGCCTGCAGTTGCGAATACTGTAAAGAGCTGATGAGCCTGAAGCAGTATCTGGTGAAAAAATCGGTCTGGGTATTTGGTGGCGACGGATGGGCCTACGATATCGGATACGGCGGCGTCGATCACGTGTTGGCCTCCGGGGATGATATTAACATTCTGGTACTGGATACCGAAGTGTACTCCAATACCGGTGGTCAGTCGTCGAAATCGACCCCTGCCGGTGCAGTAGCCAAATTTGCCTCATCGGGTAAGAAAATTCGCAAGAAAGACCTGGGTATGATGGCAATGAGCTACGGCTATGTCTATGTGGCTCAGGTGGCCATGGGTGCCAGCCAGAATCAGTACCTTAAAGCTGTTAAAGAGGCTGAGTCGTATCCCGGACCTTCTCTGATTATTGCCTATTCGCCCTGTATCAATCACGGCTTGCGCGCCGGCATGGGCAAAACCCAACAAGAGTCGAAGCAGGCTGTTGAAAGCGGTTACTGGCAGCTCTATCGTTTCGACCCGCGTCTGGAAGAGGAGGGAAAGAACCCCTTCCAACTGGATTCGAAAGAGCCTGATTGGTCTAAATTCCAGTCGTTCCTCCTGAATGAGGTTCGCTACTCTTCGCTTAAGAAATCGTTCCCGGCTCAGGCTGAGGAGCTTTTCAAAGCTGCCGAAGAGAATGCCAAGTGGCGTTACAACGGGTACAAACGGTTAGCCAACCTTTCGTACGAGCCTGCCAAAGAGGAGTAGACATGCTATTCGGCTATACTAAAAGAGGGGATCCTGACCGGATCCCCTCTTTTTTTGCCTCTGCAGGGCTGCGGTATATTGCAGGCGTGCCGATTTGCTACCTTTTTTTTGATATGAGGGCTTCGGGCAACTTGATCACACAGATATTCATAGAGCGGTTATCGTCCGAGAGCATGGCCGACTGAATCTGGATTTTTGTATTGTCGGGGCTGAAGGTGGGGTGGGGGTGGTCGGCAGCCGTGGCTTTGTGACCTGCCGACAGAAGGATCATCTGGTTGGTGGTTCGGTCTATCAGCCAGATGTCTCTGTCGAAGTCATCACCTACGGCCCACCTGCCGTCGGACGATCCGTTCACATGCCAAAGCCCGCTTCCGCTTTTTGTCTGTCCGGCAATGGTCATTTCGCGTGTCCGAAGATTGACAATACCCAGACCCGTGGGTTTTTCACGCGTTCCCGACGGGCCCCAGTCGGCCTCTTGTCCGGGATTTTGGGGCGTCGACAGGTTTTGTGCAGTGCTGTTCCCGCCGCCATCGAGCGGCTTCACCGGCCGGTGACCCATGATGGCAATGGCCACTTCGTCTTTCGAAATCACAGCTTCGTGGGTAACCCATTCATATTCCGATTCGGGATAGAGCGGGCGCAAACCGGTACCGTCGGCACGTACCGTCCAGGTGCGTTGGGGAGCCTTTCCGCCTGTTTCCCAGCAGAATACAATTTCTCCCGGTACCCAGGGATTGGTTTGGATATGCCCAATCTGAAAGCCCACCGAAACCACATGGGTGCATTTCCCGGTTTTTAGATCCATACAGGCTATGCCTGAAGGTCCTGCGCCCATATTTCTGGGGCCGAAGTTCTCTTCGGCCTTTGCTCCTTCGGGCAGATGGCGGGCAGCCTCCTGGCGTCCCACCCTGAAATAGACCCGTTCCTCGTCGGCATCGAGTGCCATATCCCCGCCGGCTCCCAGTTCGGGAGGCGTTACTCCACATACCCTTTGGTATGCCGAAGCCTCCTTCAGGGTTCCGGCTTCGCTGTCGGTAAATAGTTTTTCGAGATCTACCTCAACCACCTCCACCTGGAACGGCCCCATCCGGTTGCCGGCGGGATTGGTTCCGGCTGCAGCCAAACCGGGCTCAGGCCTCTTATTGCGCATAAAGACCAGCTTCATGGAGTTGCGGGCAATATTTAACATCCCCGAATAACCTCCTTCGGTTACCTGGACCATTACCCCACTCTCCTCATTCACCGCAATGGCTTCGCCGGGAACCCGGTTAGAACGGAAGATGAGCCACTTTCCGTCGGATGTCCACTGGTTGTGTGTCTGATAAATTTTAGAGTCGCCCTTTCCCTGACCACTGGTAAGGAAGATCAGTTCGGTACCGGTTTTAGGGTCGGTTACTACCTTACGTTCGGACGGGAATCGTTTCCCTATTTGTGCCCACGCAACTGTGGAGCTGCAGATGAGGAGAGCCGTAAACAGGAACGGCCAAAAGCGTTTTGCGTTCATTGTGGTATGAGGGTTTGTTTCTACCAAAATTACGCATTAATTGAAATATCGGATAGCACACGGCCAATTCGTTGGATCGGCCCCGGTTGCGGAGACAAAATTTTTATACATTTGTTACTTCGACCTTAATTCTACTAACTCTCATTTGTATGAATACAATCATCGGACTTCTGATTATCGCGGTTGGCAGTTTTGGCCAGTCGAGCTCGTATGTTCCCATAAACAAGGTAAAAGAGTGGGCCTGGGAATCGTTTTGGCTGGTTCAGGGAATTTTTGCCTGGCTGCTTTTCCCTTATCTGGGGGCTCTCCTGGCCGATCCCACCGGTGCCGGACTGTGTGAGATTGTATCGGTTGGCAACGGTGTTTCGATGAAGGTATTACTGTTTGGTGCCCTCTGGGGTGTTGGCGGGCTTACTTTCGGGTTAAGCATGCGCTATTTAGGTGTCGCATTAGGACAATCGATTTCACTGGGTACCTGTTCTGCTTTGGGAACGCTTATTCCCGCCTTAATTAAGGGGAAAGATCTTCTGACGGGCGACGGGTTGGTGCTTCTGATCGGGGTGAGTATTGCCATTGCCGGTATTGCGGTAATCGGCTATGCCGGTGCGTTGAGAGCCAGTACTATGAGCGAAGAGGCCAAGCGGGCGGCCATCAAAGATTTTGCCCTTACCAAGGGTTTGCTCGTGGCCCTTTTGGCCGGTGTAATGAGTGCCTGCTTCTCGTTTGGGCTTGAGGCAGGAGAGCCTATTCAGCAGAAGGCGCTCGCCCTTGGAGCCTCAGCGCTTTTTGCACAGAATCCCGTGGTGATGCTGGTTACTTTTGGCGGGTTTCTTACCAATGCCCTCTACTGCATCTTTCAGAATGTAAAGAATAAGAGCCTGGGTAACTATTTTGGCGTGCCCTCTAAGATTTTGATTAACAACCTGCTTTTCTGTGCATTGGCCGGAATTCTCTGGTATTCGCAATTCTTCGGACTGGGTATGGGCAAGAGTTTTCTCACCGATTCGCCTGTAATGCTCGCCTTCTCCTGGAGTATTTTGATGTCGCTCAATGTAACCTTCAGCAATTTGTGGGGTATCCTGCTCAAAGAGTGGAAGGGCTCCGGCAACAAAACGGTTACGGTTCTGGTTGCCGGAATGATTATTCTCATCTTCTCTCTGGTCTATCCCAATCTCTGAAAACACCCTTTTCCCAAAGAAATTTTTCTCACAGAACGTATGGTCTGTGGGCTCAAAACCTTACATAAATTGTAGATACCATGAAAAGACTGGCTTTTAAAATGAAGTTGTATCCCGGAATGCGAAGTGAGTACGAAAAACGACATGCTGCCCTTTGGCCGGAATTACGGAAAATGTTGAAAGATTCGGGCGTTTCCGATTACTCCATCTTTCTTGACGAAGAGACCGACACGCTCTTTGCGGTTCAGAAGGTGAGCGGAGAGGGTGGATCGCAAGATTTGGGGACCACCGAAATTGTGAAAAAATGGTGGGCCTATATGGCCGACATCATGGAGACAAACCCCGATAACTCTCCTGTCAGCATCCCGATGCCTGAAGTATTTTACATGGAGTAACGCTTTATCTATTAAACCCTACCCATATGAAGATTACTGCCTTCGCTGTAATAACGCTCGTACTATGTGCTCTTCTTCCATTGAGTGCACAGGATGCAGCCAAGAATATCAACGACTCGAACACTGCATTGCACCTGCTTCAGGCCGGTTATCAAACCCCCTATGGGGTCTCGAAGCCGGAAGAGATTAAGCGTGTTCTCGACAGAATCCTCAACTATCTCGATGTGCAAACTCCCGCCCGGCTGGTGAAAGGCCCCTCGCGCGAACCGATTGCCGACCCCTCTAAACTCACCGAGGGAGCAGCTCTTGAGGGAGGCCATTTCCGTCTGATCAGTTATGAGTGGGGTGTAACCTATGCGGCTATGCTGGCCGTGGGCGAAGCCACCGGCGATAAAAAATTCACCTCCTACACCTTCGACCGGTTTCGCTTTATTGCCAAGGCAGTAGCCCCTTACCGTGAGGCGATGAAGAACAACCCCTCTGTTCGTTCTCCCTTCGGATCGGTCTTAACCCCCCGTGCCCTCGATGATGCAGGCGCCATGTGTGCAGCTATGATTAAAGCCTCGAGAATGGGGCTCGATGCCGACGTAAGGCCCATGATTGACAACTACACCCACTATATTCTTACCAAAGAGTTCCGGCTTTCCGACGGTACCCTGGCCAGAAACCGTCCGCAGAAGAACACGCTCTGGCTTGATGATATGTTTATGGGAGTTCCCGCCATTGCACAGTTGGGTGCGCTTACCGGCGAAAAACGCTATTTCGACGAAGCAGTGAAGCAGATTGAGCTCTTTTCGAAACGGATGTTTGTAAAGGAGAAGGGGCTCTATATGCATGGATGGGTGGAGTCGTCGTCGCAGCATCCCGCCTTCCATTGGGGTCGTGCCAATGGTTGGGCCATTCTCACTCTGACTGAGGTGCTCGATGTGCTTCCCGAGAGCCATCCCGGCTACCCGATGGTTTTAGAACAACTTAGAGCCCACATTAAGGGGATTGCCTCCTACCAGAGTGGCGAGGGGTTCTGGCATCAGTTGATAGACCGTCCCGATTCTTATCTGGAGACCTCTGCAACGGCTATCTTTACCTATTGCATTGCGCATGCGGTAAACAAGGGGTGGATAGATCCGATTGCCTTTGGACCTGTGGCTCAATTGGGCTGGCACGCCGTATCGTCTAAGGTGAATGAGACAGGTCAGGTAGAGGGAACTTGTGTAGGAACCGGTATGGGTTTCGATCCGGCTTTCTACTATTACAGGCCTGTGAATGTGATGGCTGCCCACGGGTATGGCCCTGTTCTTTTTGCCGGAGCCGAGATGATTCGTTTGGTGAATACCCGACATCCCAGGATGAACGACAGCGCGGTGCAGTTTTACGATCATGAGATTCCGGGCGATGCGCCCATCTTTAGTGTAGAATAGCCCCCGGCTCCATAGCCGGTACGTACGACACCACAAAACTGATTTGGGTGGAACACCGCAAGTAGTGCGCCATCAGGATGGACTCTACAACGGTTGGAGATTGACTCTACAACCGTTGTAGATCGACTCTGCGGCGGTTGAGCCGGCTCTCTTCGGCCTTGAAGGCGATGATGTGGCTTTCGAGCGAGTCGTTGAGCGGAGTGGTAAAGCGGCTCATATCCTCACTGCGGACCGCCTCTATCCACTCCCGGATCATTCCTTCGTCGCCTCCGCCGTGGCCCACGCCCTTGTAGTTGGCGGCATCTTCGGCAGCGGCGTCAATGACGGTCTGTTTGCCGGTTCGGAAATCGGTCAGGGTCATGGTCTCCATGTCGCCTACAATATCGCCCATGGTACCCATTACCCGGGTGCGTCGACCGGCGTACGAGGTAAACCCTTCTATGGAGAAATTCACCGTAATCTGGTCGGCAAACTCCATGCTCATCACGTAGTGGTCGGGCTGATTGTTGTCGCAGTGGTACACACAGCGTCCGTAGGGTGAGCTCTTCAGGTACTCCAGAATGGCATCGCCCTGTTTTTCAGGATCGTCCGGCAAATCGAACACGTAAAGCCAGGTTCGTTCACGATAGTAAATCTTCAATGCCGACCAGGGACAGTTGCTCTCTGCAGGGCATCCGTCGGTGCAACGGGCAGGAGCACCTGCCGGGGCATTCTCGGCTTTGAACCATTTCAGACCGCCGTAGGCAGTGACGCTTTTGCAGGGTTTCCCGATCATCCAACGTAAAATATCGAGATCGTGGCTCGATTTGGCCAGCACGAGCGGTGTGCTTTTCGAGGCATCCCGCCAGCTCCCTCTTACATAAGAGTGCGACATGTGGATGTGCTCAACCGGCTCGAAATGCTGAATACTTACCAACTCGCCAATCGATCCGTTCTCTATAAGCTCCTTCATTTTCCGGAAATAGGGCGAGTAGCGCAACACGTGGGTAAGCCCAACCACCTTTCCTGTTTTTTCGGCATAGGCCACCAGCGAGCGACACTCCGCTTCGGTTTGGGCAATGGGTTTTTCTAACAGAATATGATAACCGGCATCGAGCGCCTTCATACAGGGGGCGTAATGCAGATGGTCGGGCATGGCGATAATCACTGCATCGGCAAAACGGGGCCGGGCCAACAACTCTTCCCAGCCTGCAGCTCTTCCTTCGGCAGGGACACCATATTTTTGGGCATAGAGTTGGTTGCGTAAAGGCACCGGTTCGGCAATTCCCACAATGGTAAGCAAATCGGGATGTGCAAGGGAAAAATCGCCGTAGAGTTTACCACGGCCGCTGGCGCCCAGCACGATGGCAGTAATGGGTTTCGCAGACTTTTTTAGGGTCATATTAGTAGATAGTTATGGTTTCTGAGAGCAAGACCGGTTATAAACTGAGGGTTAGCTGATGTGTGCCCGAAGAGAGCCGGAGGGTCCGCTCTTTTCCCTTCACCTCTTTGGGGAGCGTGAGGAGGGCTGTGGTATGCGGAGGGAGAGTAACCGTATAGAGGATGGCGTTCTCCTTCCGTTCCCAAGCCGAACGGATGGTTCCGTAGGGCGACTGATGAACTGCCTCGAAGCTGGGCAGATCTTTGGGGAAGTAGGGCGTTAGTAAAATATTCCGGAATCCGGGTTGTGCCGGATCGGGCCGGATACCTCCCAGACCCTTGAAAAACCACCCCCCGATTTCGCCAAACATCATGTGATTATCCGAGATATCGCGCGAAGCTTTTACATCCCAGTTTTCGAGCAGCGTGGTGGCTCCGTTTACAATCCACCATCCCCAGGAGGGATAGCTGTCCTGAATTGCTACTTTGTAGGCATGTTCGGGATACCCATTCTGATCGAGTGCATTCAGAATGGCCTTGGCCCCGAGCACGCCTACATCCAGATGGAACCCGGCCTCTTCTACCTTCTTAGCCAGATTTCCGGCCACGGCCGATACGCTTTCGGGGGGAACAACGCCCCACAACAGCGGAACACTCAGTTCGGTCTGGGTTCCCGAGGCGTAGATTCCTGTTTCGCGGGTCAGATATTTTTGGTTGATGGCATTTTTAATCTTTTCGGCAAGGGTCCGGTAATGGAGGGCATCTTCCTCTTTTCCGAACAGCGTGGCCGCCTTGGCCAGGATGTCGGCATCGGCATAGAAATAGACCGACGAGGTAAGTTCGAGTACCGAACGGGAGCGTACCGGAACCCAGTCGCCCCGGCCCCAGGAGGTAAGCCCGTCGGGGCTTCGCCGGTCTACATAATCGACATACCGTTTAATATGGGGATAGCAGTCGGCAAGGCATTTGGAGTCGCCGTAAAAGAGGTAGAGATTCCAGGGAATAATGGCAATGGTACTGGTCCAGTCGAGGCCGTTCTCCGTGCCGTAACCCCACCCCCCGGTGGGGATGATATCCGGCAGCACGCCGTTGGGTTGCTGCTCGTCGCGGTGGTCGGCCAGCCATTTTTCGTACACGGTGATCCCGTCGAAATTATAGAGGGCCGTTTCGATGGCCAGGTGGGCATCGCCGGTCCAGCCGTTTTTCTCGCGTTGCGGGCAGTCGGTGGGGTAACCCTGCAGATTGGAGAGGTAGGCGTAGTTGGTGGCTTTCCAGAGGTTGTTGATGAGGCTGGAAGAGGAGGCTACTGAGCCGGCCTTTGGCACATCGCTGTGGACAAAATAGGCCGTAAGGTTTTCGGACGAGAGGGTAACCGGACCATCCGAAACCACCTCTACATACCGAAACCCTTTGTAGTTAAAACGTGCGGTAAACTCCTCCTCGCCCCTCCCCGAGAGGGTTACGATATCGGTCTGGAAGGGGTCGCTGTTGTCGACAGGACGGTGGTAGACATTGATATTCGAGAGATCGGCATGTCCGTTGGGGAGTATCCTTTCGGAATGGATCAACCGGAGCACCCGGCCTTCGGGTCCTTTAATCCGCAGGTGGCTTACCCCCGACATATTCTGACCGAAGTCGTAGAGCCAGCTGGTGTCGTTAAGCTGTTTGAAACTTTTGGCCGTGAAGGTTTCTACTTTACGGATAGGGTGCATCTGCTGCGAAACCACCTGTGGCGAAGGAGCTCCCCTGTAACCGGCGCCCTGCCAACGAGCATCGTCGAATCCCGGCCGGCACCAATCGGCCTGTTCGAGCCGGAAATCATAGTGTTCGGCCGTATAGATACTGTTGAAGCGAAGCCCGCCACCTCCTGTTTTCCAGTCGCGATCCGATTTTACCACCGCTGTGGTGCCATCGGTATAGGTGATATAGAGATCGAGGCAAAAAGCGGGGCGGTTTCGCCAGGGGGCATTGTGAAAATTCCATACACCCATCGACTGGTGGTTGTACCAGCCATTGCCCAACAGCACGCCGACAGCGTTTTTCCCTGCCTGCAACTGTGCTGTGACATCGAAAGTCACGTAGAGATTCCGGCGGTCGAACCGCGTGTACATCGGATCCATATGGTGGTTTCCCACCTTCCCTCCGTTGAGGAAGAGCTCGAAGAGGCCGGCAGCCGCCACATACGCTCGGGCCTGTTTCACCGGTTTATCGGCCGAAAACTCCTTCCGGAAATAGGGTGCCGGTTTATAGTTGATATCGCGGTTATCGCCAATCCAGTTGCCCTGCCATTTGCCGGTTTGCATCATGCCCGTCTCGAACGGCGCCACCTCCGAAAGATGAGCCTTACCCGTCTGGTCTGTCGACCGAACCCTCCAATAATAGCGTGTACGGGGCGTCAGAGGCTTCCCGGCATAGACAACCGGCAGCGCAAACTGCTTCTGCTTCCCGCTATCCCACATATTCCCCTTACCCTCTGCCACAGCCGCAGAGTCGGAACCTACCCACAACTGCCACCCCTTACAAAGCGCGCCATCGCGGTTGTCGGAAATCCGCCAGGTAAAACGAGGCTGAGGATTATCGATACCCAGCGGTGCCGTCAGGTATTCGCAGCGCAAATACTCCGGCGAACCTTGCGGGCCTTGGGCCGCAGCTCCGAAACAGAAAAAGAGGAAGAGAAAGGGAAACAGGATACGGGGTAGCATGGTGGTGGATGGTTATTGAATTGGTGCTCTGGTGCTCTGGTGCTGCGCTTTGCGCGTATAAAAAATGGTGAATGGTGAATGGTGAATGGTGAATGGTGAATGGTGAATTGGGGTGGTTTTTGGTTTTGATTGCCGAATATACTAAAAATTTGGCTTGGTTGGGCTCTACTCTGGTGCTCTAGTGCTCTAGTGCTCCCCATTCATCAGACCACGGATTTTCGTTTATATGTATGATTATTTCGTCATTATGGGTATCCATATCTCTTCTTCCGATTCGGGGTCGGCATTTTTGTACTTGTCTCCCAATACTTCAAAATGGGGTCTGTCGTCCAACAAGTAGATCGAACCTGGAAGCCAAACTCCAAAAATGTATTGAAAGATGCGATTGTCGGTACTCGAACCTTTATAGTGGAAGAGAGCGTAAAGTCCGGCTGGCAGTGTAAACGTCTCCATCCCGTTTGGAACATGTTTAAAGTCTGCTACTTCGACAGCTGCCCATTTTTCAAATTCATTTGAAGGGTTAAAGTCCGAAAAATATGACGGCTTATAAATTGCCATCGAAATACAATCGTTTGTCAGGTTATTGGTTATCTCTTTACGTCCGGGCATAAAGCTTCTCCACAGCTCTCCCGTCCTGTTATCGGACAAGTTCATGACCAGGCGTTTACCTATTAGTTTTTTCTCATTTACTATCTCTACTCTTGGTTCCATTTTCCACTCATTTTGTCTTGGCCTTGTGCCTTGATGTGTAGCGTTAGTTTTTCCTGTTTATTAGGTTAACTATCACTTTGGTCATGATCTCCTTTTCCTCCGGCTTGCTCACTGCTATCATAAGAGTCAATGCGACCAGAGTGTTATCGGCAATCCTTTTGTTCTGGTCTAGATCATACTTCACCCTTCCCGATCACATCCAAATTAAAGTATTCTATCTGATAGGTTTTGCCATCTGATGCAGTTGTTGCATTTTTTGCAACAACTGATGACCTTGTCAATTCATTCTCCTTAAATATGTTATTTATGTGTCTGGATATTACTGACTTGTCTCGCTCGAATAGTTCAGAAATTTGACTTAAACTTAGCCAGACCGTTTCTTTATCAAGGTGGACACTGATTTCGGCCTTTCCATCTTCGAGAATATATATTTTAATAGTTGAGTTTTCCATACATGATCAATATAGAGCGTTATTTGCATATTACAGACCTTGAAGCCATCCTTCCTCACTCAGAGATGATTTTCGGATTTTTGAAATCATATCGGCACTGTCGAACCTTTAGTTGTTTTTGGAGCAGGCCTTATTAGCCATTTCTTACTCCAATTTTAAGATAATACCGTTCTTTATAATTTTCACTTATCGGAATCAAGCTGTCTTTTATTTTTATCCGGTTTCGTTCGATGGAGTTGATCTTTTCTATGGAATCGTTAAAAGATTTATGTACTCTGAAAAACAGGTCGTTGGGTAATTCTTTTTCTAATCCTGTAAATTTCTTCAGCGTCAGTATTCGTTTCTGCGATGTTGGAATGCATCTGTAATCACCCATGCATTCAATAACGGTCTCGGCTATGCGTAGTGCGGGATTTCAAGGCACTTCACTTTCAGTTTAGCAGTTAGTTTGTTTAGTGTAATTACTTTCATATCAGCACTTTCGCCCGCATTACGTATAGCTAATGTTGTGCTTTCGTGCTTTTTTCTTTTTCTCTCGTGCGTTGGCTCAGACACACTCTTTGACAAGCTTTGGCTGGTGCGGTTGGCTTGAGCGGCTTGGCAATGTGTGTGGCTGTAGTGGGCTTGCATATTATTCAGTTTTAAAACAACTTCATTTGATTCTCAATCTTCGGGTGAAATGTTCCAATAATCATAAAGGGATTGTGAGAAACATAGTGGTTCTTCTGCGTTGTTCCCAAATAGAAGTGAAGGTCTTTGGTCTTGGCAAAATCGTCAAAGTACTTCTTGCGAACATCGTCTATTGCCTTTTGCTCATTTCCTTCATGCCTGGCTAAACAGTTCCAAAATAGCTGGCCTGTTTCCCAATCTTCGATCATCATGTTACTTACCTGTCCTTGGTTATCCTTGAACTTGAATTTAAACTTGTATGGAAGCTTCTTAACTACTTCAAATTCGCCTTCTTTATTGGTCTCAAAAAGGTTTAACTGTGAAAGCGCATCTAATTTCTTTTGACTCCAATCCCGATCAACTGGTTCAGCATAAAAGTCCAAAATTTCAGTTGGCTTGAATACCGCTAGAGAAGTGCCAATATTTTTGTCCTTCGCTTCTGTAATTAGTTTTGACAAATTCTGGTAAATCTTGCCTAAACATAGTTGCTTTCTTTCTTCCCAATTTCTGGCGGTGTCAATATGTCCAACGACATTAATCTCCGTTTCTAAAGTTGCAGGCCTAAAGCTTTCGGGGCGGAAATCACTTTTGTTTTTCACCAAGTCTAATTCAATCCAATCGTACTTTTTGTATTGCTCGGTATAGGCTCGTTTTCGAAATGGTACTGGATAGATACGCACCCAAGTTCCATCTTCCCGAAAACCTGCGGTGCAAACCAATTCATCGTATTTGGCAGAAATAGTCGGGTAGGTTTTTACGGTGATAAGAACTCGTGTCAATGCCATTTTACAGATGTTTTAAATGGAATTCTTGCTCTTTGGATTGCACAAGTGCATTCGCCAAGTGCGAACGGTGACATTGACAGGGCTCAGCTTCAAAACAGGTTAACGCAATACGTTTGTATTTCCTAAGCAAGTCCAAAATCTGATTCTGATGTTCATTTGTTTCAGACAATGTCGTCTTGGTGTAATCGGCAAATAAGCGGTCGTAATCTGCTTGCGTTTCTAGCTTTTGACGTTTGTCAGAGTTTATACCAACTTCGGGGATATGCAAATACTCAATTCCTAAGCTATTGCAATAACGTTTGAGCAAGGTTTTACTAAAACCGAACTTCATGCTCAGTGGGTTTTTCCGAACGTCAATCAAAAGTTTCACATTATTTCGAACGAGCTTTTGCAAATACACTTCCAAGGAAACTCCTTCATAGCCTATCGTAAACAAAGTGGTTTCTTCTTCTTTGGGCGTTGCTTTCTCTACACGCTCGTATAATTCACCTGGCAAAACATCTTTGGCAATAGTGCTGCGAATAGCATAAAACGGAAAATTCAGGTAAGTATGCTTTATAAGCGCATTGCTACTCATTGATCCGTAATCGGAAACAACTTCTTGCAATAGCTGGCGGTCCGTAACTTTTAACTTTTTGAAATAACTGGCGGTGTCAGCTTTTCCATACTTATTTTCAGATTCTGACAAGTACCCCTTTTTAACCATGGTGTTCATGTCAGCTTTGGCGGAATAGGAGTAGCAGCCAAACTTGTATGGCACAAAATCATACTCGGGATTTTGCTTTTTCATAGCATACAAAAACAGCAATTTCTGGAAACGGAGTTTTTCTACTTCTCCACCAAGTAATTCAATTAATCCTAATATGACTTTTCGTCTGTAAAACATGCTATAAAGTTACTCTGTTTCAAATTCCAATTTCGGCAAGCCTTCCACAATCTCCACCGTCTGCACACTAACATTGATAATGCTTAACATTAAATCCAAGATGTATCTTGGATTGCCTACTTCATTTGCCCAATCGTTGGGGTCGTTCTTTATGCCGCTTTTCTTGTCTGTGGAAACTTGGTAACGTTCCATAATCCATTCGATAGCAGATTTCCCATTAACCACATATTCGTATGCTTTTTCTGGAATGTTGGAAACGACAATCTTGCTGTTGTAAATGATGGTGTCTTGTTGCCCTTTCTTGGGGAAACGCATCTTTTGCACCTTGAAATTGCCTGAACTTTCTCCGCTGACTTCCACACCTTCGTAGGGCGGAATTTCTTCGTAATTGATGTGTAGCTCAGCTAACTTTTTCCCTGCTTTGCTGAACTTCCAAAAATCCCGAACATCTTCTACCAATGGAATACGGGGCAGCATTTTCTTTAAATCATTGGCGAAGGCGGCTCGATAATCTTGGCTGTGTAAAATGCCATAGACATAGTAGAAAATATCTTCTTTACCTACATTCTTACCATAGATTTTTTTAGCTCTTTCAAGTATAAAGTCTGAAACCCCGTCTCTACGGATATATTCACTTTCGCCTGCTGCATCAAATAAGCTGGGGCTGTTTTTTTCTCGCTCTTCGTAATAGTAGAGTGGGAAAGATTGGCCATTAGCTAATAATTGTATGTCGGGCATTTTGTCGGTAATCAGAGAAGTAAATTCTTTAGTACCTGCGATGCCTGTTGTGCAAATAAGAAGGTTCTGACTTGATTTTTCGGGAAAGAAACTATTTTGCAAATATGGACTCCAAACAAAATTTCTGTGTTTGTAGAGGTTCTGTTTGAAATATGGGCGGTAGAGAGAAACAATAACTTCGCTTGACTGAAACTCAAGTTTTAAACCATTTTGTGCATCACGAAATAAATTTTGAACCCACTTTATCCTTTTTGGGTCAGTAGAAACAAAGTCCTTTGCTTCAAGGTCTGGATTTGATTTCTTAGCTTCTACAAATCTTTCAACTTCAGAATTGTAAAAAGCAATCATCCCCTTCATGTTATCTGAAAGAGAATTATAAGAGGAGTTGTAAACCCAAGCATCTCGATTTGTTACAATACCATTACTATTAAGATTAAAAAATGGTTTTTCAGTATTTGACTTATCCGCAATAGGGATAAACTCACCGAACAAATCATTTCTTTGATTTAGCCAATCACCATGTTCATTTGGTTGTAATGTTTTCCAAGTCATTTGCTTACTTCCAACAGATTTGAATTTTTTAACTATTGCTAGTTTTTCTTCTCTGCTCAGATAATCACCGATGTCATGGTAGTGAATCGTGGCTTTGTTAGCTATTGTATTTGGATTCTTGACCAAAAGCGTAATGGAAATTGGCGTGCGTGAGCCCGAACCAAAGATTTTGCCGCCTTCTTTGCGACTCAATTCACCACTGGTGCGTTGATTGCCACGAAGATTGAAAACCCAAATGCTGGAAAACTCTTTTTCAATAACTTTTCTAAAGCCTGAAGTTGTATTTCCATCCAACCAAGCTCCATTGCTTACAAAACCGATGATACCTCCATTTTTCTTATCTAGCCTGTCAGTACTCCATCTGAAAGCTTTAATGTAAGCATCATAATTCGCCTTATTCATGGTGGTTATTGATTCCGCTACATAAGTTTCTGCAATCCGCTTGTCGAGTTTTTCATATTCTTGATTTGATGCGTTATCATTAGCAGATTTCTGCCCGACAGAATATGGTGGATTCCCAATAATCACCCGAACTGGTGCTTTTTTCTGTCGCTGTACTCGCTCTGAGTTTTGAGGAAACATTTCAGAAAAGAGTTTTTGGCTGTCGTCAGTTTCGCCTAATTGGAAAGTGTCGGTGAGTACAATGCCTTCAAAGGCTTCATAGTCTTTGTTCTGTCCAATCTGGTCATGAAAGGCATTCTCAATATTTACTGCCGCGATGTAATAAGCCAAGAGCACGATTTCATTGGCGTGCAGCTCATGGTGGTATTTACGTTCTAAGTCTTTTTGTTGAATGAGTCCGCTTTGCAGCAATCGGGTAATAAATGTACCCGTACCTGTAAAGGGATCGAGCACATGAATATTTTCATCCGATATGCTGCGTCCAAACTCTTGTTTCAATACATCATTTACCGAATGGATGATGAAGTCCACAACTTCTACAGGCGTATAAACAATACCCAACCGCTCCACCATTCTCGGGAAGGCGGTTTTAAAGAAGTTGTCGTAAATACGAATGATGATCTGTTGCTTGGCTTCTGCATTGTCCAAGTCCGAAATGTTGCGTTTTACCGAATCGTAGAATTTTTGAAGTTTATCTGACTCTTCTGCCAAGGTTTTTTCCTGCAATGCATTCAGCATGGTTTGCATGGCAATAGAAACCGCATTGGTTTCGGTAAAGGAGTAGCCTTCAAATAGGGCTTCAAAAATGGGTTTGGTAATGATGTGCTGAGCCAACATTTCCACCGCCTGACCTTCTGAAATACTTGGATTTATATTTTTCTGCAATCCTTTCAAGAAATTGTCAAAAGCTTGCCGTTGTTCTTTTCGGTTTTCAATCAGGTAAGTAATTCGTTCAATTTGGCGTTCGGCAATTTGAGCTACTTCTGCCGCCCAATCTTCCCAATAACGTCTGTCACCGACCTTTTTAACCATGCGGGCAAAAACAACAGATTGCAGCTGCTCAAATTGCAAAGCCAACTGACGTGAAATATCTTTTGGTGTTTCGTAACCGCCACCATCTTCGTTTACTTCCCAAGCATTACCATCTTCGTCAAACGAATATTCAGGACGACCTACCAAAATGTTGTTGGGCTTTTTGCGGTTGAGTTCAATTTTGTTGACCGTTGCATTGAATCTGTCGTCATGTGCACGAAGGGCGTTGAGAACTGTCCAAACTACTTTGTAGCGTTCGTTGTCATCAAGTGCTTTGTCCGCTTCCACATCCGCAGGAACAACTACGGGAATGACAATGTATCCGTACTTCTTGCCTGGTGCTCTTCGCATCACACGACCTACAGACTGAACGACATCAACTTGTGAGTTTCGGGCAGAAAGGAAGAGAACCGAATCCAATGAAGGCACATCCACACCTTCGCTCAAAACCCTAACATTGGTAATGATGCGACATTCATTTTCAGGTGTTTCTTCTTTGAGCCAAGCAAGCATTTGGTCACGTTCAGGAGCCGCCATGGTTCCGTCCATGTGCTTGGCTTCTGTGGTAACCATCTGTTGTTTTTTCTCAGTCGGTAATTGACTTAGATAAGCTTCATTGGCGGTGTTGTAGGTGGCGGAAATCTTTTTTGAAGTGGCAATGTTCGCACAGAAAGCTACCGCACGTTTCATGGGTTCTGGATCTGCTTCTTTGGTTATTCCATCATCACCCAAAAACTGTTTTGAAAGAGCGTTGATTGTGCCGATGATTTTGGAAGCATCATCCGTGTTGATTTCATATTCTCCGTCTGATATCATTCGCTGTACAGCAGGAGGAACATCCTTATCGTTC
>CAYVJA010000030.1:30454-32201 GCA_964451605.1 uncultured Bacteroidales bacterium
CAGGGTGAGAATGAGCACTTTGTAGTCTGTAAGCAATTCTCGTTCTACCGCTTCACCAAAACCAATTCGGTATATTTCTTCACCGTACAACGCCTTGTCATCCATGGAACAAAGAATGGCATCTGCTTCTGCGGCTTTACTTTTGGTGTTGTCGTCATAAAGTCGGGGCGTAGCGGTCATGTAAATCCGCTTCTTGGATTTAATGAAATCGGCATTATGCACTTTGGTAAAGGCAGATTCATCTTCACCTGCCAATGAAACGCCTGTCGTTCGGTGGGCTTCATCACAAACGATCAAGTCAAATTCTGGGAAGTCGTTTTTGAGCAATACTTTTTGAGCACGAGCAATCACTTCAATGGATTGATAGGTAGAAAACACCACGGTCATTCCATTTCGACCATTTTTTTTGATTTGCTCAAATTGATGAAGAATGAAGTCAGAATCTGTGGATGCAGGAAACGCTAAGTCAACAACGCTGAAAGAATCCGTGTCTTCATTTTTCTTTTTCTGCTTGGTGATGTCAGGGTCAGAGCAAATGGCAATAGCGTTGATAGGCTCGTTTGCATCTGCACTCCATTCTCGTAAAGTTTGACCAAGTAGTGCGATAGAAGGAACAAGAAAAAGAATCAATCCTTTTCCGTCCGTTTCATGTTCGGCAATTCGCAATGCAGTGAAGGTTTTACCTGTACCGCAAGCCATAATAAGTTTACCACGGTCGTTTTCCTTAAAATGCTCGTGGGTTTGTTCTAAAGCTTGTTTTTGGTGTGGCCTTAATGTTTTCTTGGGTGTTCTTGCCGCTTCACCGTGAACGCCATCTTCTAATTTGTCCCAATCAACGGGAGCTTCAATCAAGTCGAAAAGATTGATACGGGTTACTGGTGGATTTTGGTTGCGAATGGCTTCAGAAGCATTTGATCCCCAACGGTTGGTTGTGGAAATCCAAAGTCGTTGAGCAAACCTTGTGGTTTGCATTTGTTCATTCTTGAATTCGCGACTTGAAGTTGAGAGAAAACTGTCTACGGCTGGCTTGTCCATTGTAGCCGTTTCTTGATAGCACTTACATTGAATTGCCCAATAATCGCCTTCATGCGTCAGAGCTACCAAGTCAATTCCCGTGTCGCCACCGCCTAAGTCAAGTTTGCCTGGAAATTCATTCCACATCCAAACATTCTTGAATTTGGATGCATATTTTGGGTCAGTTTGCAGATAGGCTTGCATCAGCCTTTCAAAACGATCGCCTTTGTCTCGCTCAGAGAAGGCAATTTTTCTGTATTTGTCTAATATTTTCTGAAAGCTCATTCTTCGCTTTTGTTATTCTGTTCCACGAGTAAGTCCTTTACACCTACTTCTAATATTCTGGCAATTTCATAAAGTACTTCAAGTCTCGGCTGTTGTCGGTTTTGGACGTATCCGTTCACCATGTTGTAACTTTTTCCGAGTTTGTCAACCAACCAAGTTTGCTTAATTCCTTTCTCTTCAAGCACTTCCTTTATTCGGTTCATGTCCGCCTAAATTTAGTTTGCCAAAATAGCCCAAAATTTTCGATTATCTCATTTTTCAATATACTTTTCGTTCGTTTACTTGTTGGTTCGTCCGAGCGCGGGCAAAAAAATAGGCTCTTTTGGTTTTTTATGATTGGCTTGTGGGTCGGCAAAAACCAAATGTGCCTATTTGCGCGTTGGCTTTTTTCGCATGAAGCACAACGGGTGTGCAGACCGCGGCCGCCTGTGGCGGCTGTGGTTTGAAC
>CAYVJA010000031.1:0-7572 GCA_964451605.1 uncultured Bacteroidales bacterium
GAACCTGCGTCTCCACGGGTTGTTACAGGCATATTCACGCACCAACCGCATCTTGAATTCGGTGAAAACCTTCGGCAATATCGTTTGCTTCCGTAATCTGGAGGATGCCACCAACGAAAGTATCGCGCTCTTTGGTGACAAGGAGGCCGGCGGAATTGTGCTGCTAAAGACCTTCGAGGAGTATTATAACGGGTACAAGGATGGAGAGAAGGAGGTAAAGGGTTACGCCGAACTTGTCGACAACCTATTGGACAATTTTCCTATCGGACACGATATTGTGGGTGAGGAAAACCAGAAGGATTTCATTCGACTCTATAGTGCCATTTTGAAGTTTAAGAACATCTTAACCACGTTTGATGAATTTCAAGACAAACAGATCTTGACCGACAGAGATGTGCAGGATTATCACAGCATGTACATCAACCTTTATAAGGAGTTTCGTAACAAGGATAAAGGCGATAGCGCCAACATCAATGACGACATCGTCTTTGAGATGGAGCTCATCAAGCAGGTGGAGATCAACATTGATTACATCCTGGAGCTGATACGGCAGTTCCACGGTGGCAATTCTCAAGACACCGAGATCATTGTCAAGATTAACAAAGCCGTTGGCTCAAGCATGGTGCTTCGGAGTAAGAAAGACCTGATTGATCAGTTCATCTCCTCACTCAGCCCGTCGAAAGATGTGGACGAAAGCTGGCAAGCGTTTATCGAAAAGAAGAAGCTGGAAGAGTTGGAGAGCCTTATTGCCGAAGAGAACCTCAACAAAGAAGAGACATTCCGTTATATCGAGAACGCATTCCGCGATGGATACGTCCAGGAGACCGGTACCGCCATCACCCGGGTACTGCCCCCGGTATCACGGTTCACCCCCTCGGGCGAAAGAACCCAAAAGCGGGAAACCGTCCTCTCCAAAATCAAAGACTTTTTCCAGCGATTCTTTGATATTTCCAGTTAATGAGGTAGTCATTTTGGAGTTATCCCCTCTGCGATGGGCAAAGAGCGACTAAAGGCAGGTTTTGTTGTTTTTTACCTGTTTCTTGCGCATCCCATCTCCATGATTCGAAAAAAATGACTAATATCAAGACATTATTTTGGATAGGTTATTAAATAGGGGTAGCTTACAAATTAAATAAGAAAAGATAGTATGGCTAAAAAAAAGAGACTTCAAATTCGCAACAGTACTGCCGAATTCCTCATCTTTACCAATCAGGCAAAGGAAGACGGTATTGAAGTGCGCGTTCAGGACGAAACGATTTGGCTTAGTCAAAAACTGATGGCAGCGTTGTTCGACTGCTCAACGGACAACATATCGCTGCATCTCAAAAATATATTCAAAGAAAACGAACTGGACGAAAATTCAGTTACCGAGGAATTCTCGGTAACTGCATCGGATGGCAAAGCCTATAACACCAAGCATTACAATCTGGATGCGATTATTGCCATCGGTTATCGTGTAAATTCCAAACGGGCAACCGCTTTCCGCCAATGGGCGACATCCGTTTTGCGTGATTATGCCATTCGGGGCTACGTTATTGATAAAAAACGGATGGAAAACGGCACGTTTCTCGGCGAGGATTATTTTGAACACCTACTTGCCGAAATCCGCGAAATTCGTTTAAGCGAACGCCGCTTTTACCAAAAGATAACAGATATCTATGCTACTGCAATGGATTACAACAAAGATGCTGTAGCCACGAAAGAATTCTTTGCCAAAGTCCAAAACAAGCTGCATTACGCTGTTCACGGTTATACCGCCGCCGAAGTCATCATATCAAGGGCAAACGCTGAAAAAGAACACATGGGTTTGACATCGTGGGAGAAAAGCCCTGACGGGAAAGTCGTTAGAACCGATGTTGCCATTGCTAAAAACTACCTGACCGAAACGGAACTGGAATCGTTGGGGCGCATTGTCAATGCTTATTTGGATTTGGCAGAAGACCGCGCCAAAAGGCATATCCCCATGACGATGGAAGACTGGGCAAAACGCCTTGATAAATTCTTGGAAGCCGACGACCGCGATGTGTTGCAAAATAGCGGAAAGGCTACAGCGCTGATGGCAAAAAGTTTTGCCGAAAGCGAGTTTGAAAAATACCGAATCGTGCAAGACCGCCTGTTTGAATCCGACTTTGACAAAGAGATAAAACAAATCAAAGGTAAAAACGAAAAATGATATGGAAGAAGAAAGAACCGTAGCGGAACTGACGTTCCACTACAAAGACCGACGTTTAGCAAGTTTCATTTTCGACACGCAGGAAACGGCGGACGATTTTGTCGCAGCGTTGACCGAAGTAGTCGGTGAAAAAGGGATAAAGGATTTCCGCCTTAGCGGGGAGATAAAAACCGTATATACCGATGAAGCCATATAGGGGGGAATATATGGCAAACTACAGCATTACATCCGGGAAACTGGAACCGATTAAAGAGAATCCCTTCAAATTGGAGAAGGAGATTCAAACGCTGACCGAAATGAATCTGAAGCTCATTTTCGGGCTCGATTTTGTGAAGTCGGAATTCGCATTACACAATTTTAGGATCGACACGTTGGCATTCGATCCTAATTTCGTCAACCTATTGACGTTTTTTGCGTAAAAATTGTCGTTGCGTTGACAATTTTACCGAATGTGGGTGGGTTTGGTCCGAAATAGCCAGTTCTCCGAACATTTAGTAGAAACTATGAAAGAGAATGCCTTTTTCTAAGAAAACAAGAGGGGGTTGACCGAATGGTTACAAACAATCGTACAAACGGAACAAGAAATAGGGAGGGCTACTTTTACATCTTCGTATTGTGAATTTTTCCAATCTCATTCCAATAAAAAAATGCTTCGATGTTGGATTTCCTGAGTTTGTTGAGCTTTGTATGTAAAGGATCTTTGATGACTGCATCTCGCAATGAATCAATATTTTGAGGGTTGAAGTGTACGGCTGTTGGCACTCCGTTGGCAATCAACCTGGAAAGATAAGCTGCTTTTGAAGCGTTAGTTATGGCACTGTCGATAGTATATTTTTCGCCATGGGCAATATCAACAAGTTGCTTTATGATTTCCATAGAACAATCTTTTTTCCCTTTGAAATATGGTATGCCCGTTGTGTTAGGGGCAAAGGCAGTAAGTTTATCGCCCAGCATATCAGCTTTACTCGGAACATTTACCATTACGGGTTCGCCCTCCAATTTCAAGAAGCGACTTTGGATAGGCAGTTGCTCAAACGGACAACCCGACAACACCAGGGATTCGAGTAGCGAAAAAGCCCTTATCGATTTCTCAATCAGTGCAATGTCCGGAAAGTTATTTTCTGCAGCTACCTGCGTCATCCATTCTATTGTCCGACTAACAGGATGAATCATAATGTATTGGCACTTATCATCTGTTCAACTTCTTCTTTTCGTCCCCGACGGGTGGCATAGCGTAAAAGCTTGTTTTTATTTATGTTGTGCCTTTCAAAAATTGTTGTGTACACATAGTTTATCTCCGAACCCTGTAAAAAAGAAAATTCCACATCGCCCACAATATCTACCAGTACTTTTTCTATAGTCGGGGTATTTATACCCTCCACCCATTGTAATGGCGATTCTGATACTAAAGGACGAATGATAATTGCATCGTTGGAGCTTATGTATCGTTCCATGTCGGTGAGCGAAGGCATCAGAAATACCCTTTTATTGCTAGCTGCGTTTAAAAGATGAAAAACCGATTCAGCCGCCTCGCGTTCTACATCAACAAACAACAAATTCAGGTTTGGAATGTGGTGCATGTATGGTAGTAGGGTCGAGACTGACCATAGGCAATAATCAACAAAAGGAAACCGGGATGTTATTTGCTGATTTATTTCTCTTATTTCCTTGGAGCATACTATCGAAAAATCTTTTCTCGCATCATCGGGCAATTTATATACGCCTCTTTCAATGCGAACCAATTGTCTCGATTTAACCAGACGGTTCAGCTGTTCAGAAAAAGTCCCGGGCGAACCCTTTTGTTCTCCGCCCTTAAAATTGGCCATTAAGGCTTTACGCGTAAATACTTTACGTGTAAATGCGAAATGTAATATGTCGTTCGTTGTAGCCATATGGCATATATATGATGGCAAATATATCACAATTCTGGCAATAATCAATCCGTATTGCCAAAAATGTGATAAAGTTATTTTCTCCAAGCGTGCCAGCACTATATGTACTGCAAGTAATTATCCCTGCTAATTACATCGAAGGTTGCGTGGGGGTAGGCTTGTTTGAAGGCGGCGGGGATTTTGGGGGTTTGGGTTCCCCATTTGCATTCAAAGGCAGTCAGTGTATCTGCATTCTCTTCAATGAGGTCTATCTCTTGTTGGTCGTAGGTTCGCCAGAAATAGAAGGTTTTGGCTAATCCCTGGTTGTGATTGGCTTTGATGCGTTCGGTCAGGATGTAGTTTTCCCATAACGGCCCTACATCTTGTCGAAGGGATAGGGGGTTGAAGTTTCCCAGCAGGGCATTCCGTATGCCGTTGTCGTAGAAGTACCATTTCCCGGCTTTGACCACCTCTTTGCGCAGGTTGCGTGAATAGGCCCCAAGACGGTACACCACAAACACTTTCGACAGAAGATCGAGGTATTTTTCTACGGTGTTTTTGCTCATGCCGAGTTGTTTCCCGAGTTCATCGTACACCACCTCTTTCCCCATCTGAAAGGCTATCAGACGGAGAAGCTCTTTCATTTTTCCGGAATTCTTGATGCCGTCGATAGCCAAAATGTCTTTCAGCAGGTATGCGCCCACAATCTCTCTGAGATAGTCGGCTTTGCGTTCGAAGCTTTGGGTGGTAACCACCTCCGGATAGGTTCCGTAAATTAGGCGCGTCTCCAGATTTTGCCGGGTTTCGAACAGGGTTTCGCCTTGGGCAATCTCTCTCTGCGAAAAAGGGGTGAGGCAAAATTGTGTGCTCCTGCCAACTAAAGGCTCGCCGGCTCTGTTGAGTAGGTCGAATGAGGAGGATCCGCTGGCAATGACCCGAATACCCTCCACCTCGTCGACAATGAGCTTGAGCTTTGCGCCGATATCCGGGATATTTTGCGCCTCATCGATTGCCAACAGGTCGATGCCTTCCAGCAAGTGTCGGTAATTGGCTAGGGAGCGCTCCTCTAACAGAGCCAACGTGTGGTAATCTTCTCCGTTAAGGAGCAGGGTTTTGCCGGAAAACGCCTTGACCAACTCACGCATCAGGATGGTTTTCCCTACCCTTCGGGCGCCAAATATCAGAACCACTTTATTCGGCTCGATTCGTTCGGCTATTCTGGCTTGTAATAATCGTTTAACGGTTTCCATAATTGGGGTCATAAATGCATAGCAAAAGTAATTCTTGTTCTTGTATTGACAAAATTTACGTAAAAATTGTCATTGCGTTGACAATTTTACCGAATGTGGGTGGGTTTCGGCTGACGGGAAACGGGGGCAACCCAAATGGAGGCAATGCTGAAGATGCAAAACTGCTACCTGCAGTGCCATAGTTGTGGGCATATCTGTTGGTAAGATGGTATAACCTATCTGCAAAGTGAGATTGCGTGGGTGGCGAATGGTCCGCAATATGCAATTATTGCATATTGCTAATAACATGCGCATCTTGATCCAACTTTTTTTGCGAAATTAGTGCGTGGCTATGGTTCGAATTATGTTACAGGTCGTAATTGTCCGGATGGAAGGATCCGATTAACGGGAATGCCAATAAAAACGACATGAGATAAAAGATCCTTCTGAAGTAATTCATTCATTTTCTTATGAATACATCTTGGTCTGAACTTGACTCAAAAATTGAAAGACTCTCCGATATGATTGAGGGAGCCCAGCCAGTTTTTGGAAGCCCATCTAAAGATGATTGGACTAAAGTTTTCCAAATGTGTAAAGAATTAAGCGAGGCTTTTAAGGAAGCCCGTTATCCGAAAAAAAATGACCGAGATAAAGCGTGGCAAACCTTTTTCAATTTGCGTGAAAGGGCCTATAAAGTCCGTCAATCACAATTACTTAGCTGCTCACAAAGACATTATGATGATTTGATCAGTGATTTGCGTTCTGCCGATTATGATATGTGCTCAGATTTTCTTATTGGCAACATTCTGACTATCGGGCTGTTAAAGGTAACCCCTGACGAAATGAAGGCTAAGGCCAAACAATTGGCAGAGACAATGACGCATTTCAAACTTGTGAAAAATGAAATGACAAAAGAACACAAAGCTGAGGTGTTTAAACGAATAATGGAAGTCCGCCAAAATCATGATGGATTTTGGGGTCAGTACAAAAGATATCAAGAAGAGCGATCTAAAGTGTATGAAGAGAAACAACGAGCCTGGCAAGAGAAACAAGAGAGAGGCATACAGATAAAAGAAAGAATAGAGAGAAATATTGAGAATAATGAAGAAAAACTCGTAAAGGCGCGTGAAGCTTTAGATCGCTTTGAAAGAAATCGTGAAGAGTTACAAGATAAGATTTATGATTCGCGTAGTGATAATTGGAGGTCGAAAGCTGAGGGCTGGTTGGATGAAATTGATGCCAAGATACGAGACATAGAATCGCAGATTGCGCGCATAGAAAATTGGATTGAGGAAGACCGAGGCAAACTTCATAATTGGAAATAAGAGATGGGTATGAGCAAAAACAGCTATATGAGCAATATGCAGAAACTGCTATTTGTGGCTAAAGAGTTGCATAATAGGGGGTTTCATGACATCCGGGTTATACCCTCTTTGTCCCCATCGGGATTGTCGTGGCGTTGCACTATTCTGATTAATGCAGGTTTCAATAATATTTCAATAAATGCATCTATATGGATTCAACAGTTTTTTGACGATGATGAAAACGCGAATCTCAGCATTAGCCAATTGGTTGATAGTTTTATCGAGGAGCATCAAGCGTCTCTGAAAGAGTGTAGGGCCGACAATAAGGAGTATGTCGGCTGGTATGCTTCAATGCTGAATCAATTAATTGAAGGAGAACTCCCATATGCATTTTCTGATTACTTCTCGTCCGACGATTATTGGGAAACGAGTGAGGGAAGGCAAATCGAAACGCTTCCGGGCGAAAGTCGTTTTTACTGACCTTTAGCTCGTTTCCTGATTTGGTAAGAAGATGCTTAATGATTTGAACAACTCTTCACCCGCAAAACCGGCCTCAATCAAATCCCGGTATCTTTAGCAGTTCTCCGTTTTTCAGGGCCGATCGGTGGGCCACAATGCCGGGTGCGGTCATGGCCAGGGCCTGGCAGATATCTACTTCGGGGGTTCGGCGGTTGATGAGGGCGTCTATGAATTCGTGGGTGATAAAGGTGTGCGACCCTTCATGTCCGCTGTCGAAGCGCAGGGAGGGGGGGAGCATGTCGGTTTTCCACCACTGGGGAACGTTGAGCGGTTCTACGGTATTGCCCATCACATCGAAGCCCCCTTCGTCTTTCACTAATCGTGCGCCGGTTTTTACCAATACCGATTCCGACCTGGGGCCGTGCGACATCACTACGCCCATTTTGTCGCCGTGCCACTCGCCACGCTCCGAACCTCTGAGTGCCCCTTTCCAGTTAACCTCTACGGGGAAAGCCCGACCCTTGCTGGTTTTAAAG